>JACAEL010000015.1 GCA_013388835.1 Candidatus Thorarchaeota archaeon
CTGCAGCATTGTGTGCCATGACTGCAGCCTCCAGCAGCGAGTTGGAAGCGAGCCTGTTCGCTCCGTGGAAACCCGTTCCCGCAGTCTCCCCTATGGCATAGAGGCCATCCACGTCGGTACGTCCGCAGACGTCCGTCTTCACACCACCACACAAGTAGTGAGCTCCGGGCACAACAGGGATTGGCTCTTTGGTTATGTCCACTCCAGCCTGCAAGCAGGTCTCATACACTTGTGGAAAACGCCCCCTGATGAAGTCAGGGTTCTTGAAGGAGATGTCCAGCCAGACATGGTCAGCACCACTGCGTTTGAGTTCGTCATCTATGGCCCTTGCAACGATGTCACGTGGAGCCAGCTCGGCACGCTCATCGTATTTGGGCATGAACCGCCGACCGTCATGTCCCAGTAGTACTGCCCCCTCTCCCCGCAATGCCTCTGTTATCAGGAAAGACCGAATCAGGGGATGGTACAAGAGTGTGGGGTGAAACTGGATGAACTCGAGATTGGTCACCGTGGCGCCAGCTCTGTATGCCATTGCGATGCCATCACCAGTTGCATGCTCTGGATTGCTGGTGTAGCGGAACACCTTGCCAGCCCCACCCGTCGCAAGGATGGTCGCCCGGGCCACAAACCGCTCTATTGCTCCGCTCTTTGTGTCCAGCACATAGGCACCCAGCACACGATTGTTGTGCGTGAAGAGGTTGATGGCCATGTGATTCTCGTAGATACTCACTCGGTCATTGTGCCTCACGGCCTCCACCAGCGCTCTCTGTATGTCCAGCCCGGTGTGGTCCTTGACATGAAGCACTCTCCTCTTGCTATGGCCTCCTTCAAGACCAAGCTCATATTCGCCCGACTTGTCCTTGCTAAAGTCGACTCCGAGCTGGACCAACTCCCTGATCCGCTCCGGAGCACTGGAGATGAATCCTTCGACTACGTCACGTCTGCACAGACCTGCACCAGCCTTCATCGTGTCTTCCACATGGGACTCGAAACTGTCTTCAGGACCGACTACCGCCGCAATACCCCCTTGGGCCCATGCGGTGGCACAGTCCATGAGAGAGCGTTTCGTAACCAGATTCACTGTCCCGTGTGCGGAAGACTTCACACAGAAGAGCAACCCTGCGAGGCCACTTCCGATGACAAGGTAGTCTGAAATGCGTATACCATTGTTCGCTTCTTGTACCACGCTCGTCGAGAGTCAACCTCCATGCAGACTGGCACCCAGCGCCCACATACAATGTAAGTATTGTGGTGTAAGAGGCACTGTTGCGGAAGTGTGCTTGGTAGTTTCCAAGAGTGCCATCAAGATGCCGGGTCAGTCCGAGCATTGACACTGAGAGGTCCACCACCTGTCAATGACGGCCCCGAGGTGAAGGTGAGAATGGCTTGATCAGCGGAGTTGGCAAGGGAGCCCGAGTGCGCCGGACTCGTGCAGCTTGGAGCAGAATTAATAAGATGATTGTGTGAGGTACATTCGGACCGGTGAACGGTTTGAACATCGAAGGCGTAGTGATATTCGAGGCAAAGTCGGGGATCCCATTGTTCTCTAAGGTCCGCGGGGGTATGGACGCCTCAATGTTCTCCAGCTTTGTCGCAGCTGCAAGGCACTTCTCATCAGAGCTGCAGTTGGGAGGCCTGTCATCGTTCTCAACAGATGAGAAGGTGATATTCCTAGCATCCACCGCGAGGACTGTGACAGCTCTCATAACTCCGAAGAGCCCCGAGTTTCAAGAGACCTACGAGTTTGCGTTGGAGCTCGGGCAGGCATTCGAGAGCAAGTACGAGATACCGGAGAGGCCACAGCCCGAGGAGTACGACGGCTTCAAGAGCACGGTCGATGAGATGCTGAAGAAGGTCCGAGAGCCGTTTCTCAACAGAGTGGCGGAGTTCGCACACAAGGAATACGGGGGAGAAGTCTCGATCCGAGCACGACTCATGACCAAGAGTGGGTCGGAGGGTGTGATTGACGTGATGGTGAATCACTCTGAGAGGATTGAAGACGACGGGCGACATCGTCAGGAAGAGTCAGCGACCACAATGCTCTCCCGGAACTTGATATTCATACGGGCCATAGATGACATGGCATCGAAAGGAGCAGTCATTGACTTCATCGACGCTGTTGACTCCTATGGTGCCATGATAGTCAAGAGAGACAGGCTCGAGTTCACACCATACTACCCAAAGAAGGCTGTTGTCGTCGCAAGGGATTATGCCAGTGATGTCAGCGAGTTCATATCGAGGCTTCCGAAAGAGGAGAACAGACCGTACATCGATGATGGGCATGTCGTTCTTGGTATCAAGACTCTTGCAGCAAGGCAGACGAGATGCTTCGTGGAACTCTGGATCTGGAGGGACAACGCGTACCCCGAGAAGATCGTGGGCTAGAGAGTCAATCACATGTACACATACAGACAGCATGTCTCCACACTGACGAACCTCTGTGGCCCGGTCTAACACAGAGTATATGTCCACTCGCATCCAAGGACATCCATCTTGCCTGACTGTGATGAACACACAGACTTCATTGGAGTCGCAGACTCAACTCGCTAGGTGAGCTGACTGCTGGTTGCATCGTGGAGAGTCTCAGCCTGCTGGCGGCCGGACCGCCTGACGAGAGCGACGCCTACAAGGGCGACCGAACCAGCAAGGATGGCCAAGAGAGTCGGAGGTTCCCTAAGGAAGAAGTCGCCTGCAATACTGACGAACGGAACTAGGAACAGAAAGGAAGAGGCACGAGACGCGCCGAGCTGTGCAACTGCTCTGAAGTACAAGACGTAGGCAACTCCGGACGCAAATACACCAGCGAACAGCAGACCGGCGGTGCTCCACACATCAATCACGAGGATCAGAGGCGAGCCGCCATACGCAAGCACTGCAACGAATGGGAGGACTATCACGGTCGAGACCGCATGCTTGGCGGTCATCACAATGTAGCAGTCGGCTCTTTCAAGGTACTGCAGGACGATGGTGTAAGCAGCCCATGAGAGCATCCCGGCAAGAGCAAGACCAAGGCCAAGCTCCAGTCCATGGTCGGAGCCCAGACTCGAGGTCAGCGATGCGCAGAGGAAAAGGAAGCCTCCAGCGAAGCCCAATAGGAAGCCTAGTACCCGGCTTGTAGAAAGAGGCTCGTGCAAGAACAACACGCCAAAGAGGAGAACGACTACGGGACTCAGATTGACTATGAGGGAGGTTGTACCTGCTGGAAGATGCTCCGCGCTCATGTGAGTCGTGACCACAAACACCGCAGACAGAACAGCACTCAGACCGAGTAGACTGCGGTAGGGGCGGACCTCTGTCCGTATCCTACTGAAGCCCTTGCCCTGTCGCAGAATGACCACCAGCATGGTCACGGTCCCAAGCAGGTATCTGAAGAACGCGTACAGTACTCCCGAGACCCGGATGGGACTGACTCCGGTCAGGACTCTTGCAACAATGTAATTCGACCCCCAGAGGAGGATTATGACTGCAAGAAGAAGATACGGGCGCCTGTCGTACACACGGCGGCGCAAGAGCCAAGACATTTAGAGATAGCGACCACGGAAGAAGAAAGAAGGATGGGGCCCAAGAGGACCCCACGAGACTAGTCTCCTTACATAGACTTGTATATGGGCCACTTGCGCCACAAATACGCAAACACCAGCTGGACCCACAGCACGATGAGAAGGAAGTTCGTCGGTGGATCATAGAATGGGTTGCCGGTGAACGCAACGTGCAGGAAGGGGGAGTACATGTAGAAGGTGAAGAACAGAACTGTACCAAGAATCAAGACGGTGATGAACCGGATGAGCAAGTTGTGCTTCTGTGAGTACCCCTTAGGCCAGTTGTCGAAGAAGAGACTGACGAAGATCACGGCAACAATGAGCCAATCCGCATATGCCATGTTCCAGAAACCGATGCTTGTCGCATACACTGCTGAACCGGGGTCCCCGTACAACCCAATGAACAGAGGGAGTGTGACTGTCGCTCCGAACACACCCGCCACAACAAGCATCACAAAGCCAAGGATTGCACAGAGAATGAAGGCCACAATGCCAATCTTCGGCTGCTTTCCTGCCTTGTTCCATGGCCAGTACTCAAAGGTCATCAGAGTCAGTAGGGAGAAGAAGATAGTCCACTGAGTCCACCCCATGTTGAAACCATAGGGCTGGATGACCCATGTGAGCGGGTTGAGCGGAGTGGCCGCAGGGTTTCCATACGGGAAGAAGAAGAAGAACCAGACGACAAGAGTGATGATCCATCCAAGGATGAACACTCTGACTCCTCTGCCGGGCTGCTTCTTGTCAAACCAGGGCCAGTACATTGTACCTGCGACCCAGAGCACTGCGAAGGAGAAACATGATGCTGATAGCGACCCGAATATGGACCACCCAACACCAATAGCAGCTGCTGGATCGACCAGACCAATGTATGCGGCATATGGAATCGCAAACATACTGGCCAGGAAGAAGAATACAAGCGTCACTATCACATTCAGCACGGTTGCAGCAATTCCCACCTTCCACGGCGTCTTCAACTTGTAGAAGGGCCAGTTCTCGAACCAGATTGCGAAGAGAACGGCCATTAGTCCGAAGCCGCCAAGCAAGGACACTGCAGCAGCAAGTGGGCTGAGAGCTACTAGATACCAGACTCCAACAGAAACTAGTAACGTCCAGATGAGAGCGACAATCCCAGCGATGGGCTGCTTCCATCTGGACACTAGTACTACCGGAGCCTCTTCGGCTCCGGGAACACCTATTCTGTCTCCAGTCAAGGCCATGATTCAAACTTTCCTCCTTTGTGAGGGCGAACCATTTTAGTGGACAAACCACCAGATTAAGGCTTCGAAGTTGGGCCGGCCGTCCATTCGATGAGATGTCAGACTGGCAGATCACTTATGAAATGTCAGTACAACGTTGTTCGATAGTGGCACCAGTCGAATGTGAGGGGCAGTCGCACTCTGAACTCGGCTCACCACGCTGCCACCGTACACCTTGACCATGGACATGGCGCGTGTGGTTGGTACATGGACTTCAAGTTCTTGGGGCAAGTACTCCATCTGGATGTCAATCTGATGCTGGTTTGCTGAGGTGCCCACCTCCACAGTCACAACTCCTCTGCGTGTGGGAATACGTTCCATGGCGAGGGGGTTTGTTGGCATGAACCAGTCCTCAGGTAGGCCGGGCAACACAACGAGGTCGGAACCCTCTTCGCGTAACACCATCATGACGAGCAACAGGAGTAGGTCGGATGATGCAAGGATGCAGCAGCCTCCGCCAGCACCCCGTTCAGTGGACTCGGGATCTACCAGCTCAGGGAGTGTGTGGGAGGCATTCAGATACTCGAGTGCCCGAGTGAGTAGCTGCTCTGCGCTATCGCTATCACTTCTGATTGTATGCAGTTGTGCCAGTCTCAGTCCAAGGTAGCTTGGCAGATACCGCTCACTCCCGGGAGGCTTCAGGAAACGGCGCTTCAGCATAGTAGACTTGATAGCATCGACAAACACGTCAACAAGACTACTGTCGATGTATCTTCTGCTCGGCAGCGTAAGCACATCAAGGAGTCTCAGAGCCTCTGTCTGACCCTCCTCTGTGGCCATAAGCGTTCTCATCCGGTCCGCAGTGATAGTCTGTCGCGACAGATCCCCCAAATGGTCATGCAGTCGCCTTGAGATCTGCGACATCTCTTCGGCTTGGGCCCGCTCGCCCACTGCATCGAGGAGTACAGCAAGCGACTCGCAGACAATCATCCGGACTATGTGGTTGGTGACGTTCTGAAGTGTGGGAACTGGTGCAATGGAGGGCTTGGACTCCGGGGGACTTGCCGTCTGTTCAGTAGCCGTGGCAGACTCGACCACAACACCTGTGGCAATCGCCTCCATGTCCCTCCGCAACTGCGCGACCCATGGGGCCTCTTCTTCGGTCGGGGCAGGTCTGGGCTCGATGGTGGTCTTCTCAGCCGTCACTGCAGCCTTTTCTGTTTCAGAGGTCTCAGGACCCTTCGGCGGTGCTGCTGTGGTCGGACTGGTGGCCAGAGGTGACTCGTCCTTCAGTGTGGATGACCACTTCAGGCCGAAAGAACGAATCGTCTGAGCGTATGTCGTACTGCGTGAGTACTCGTACACCTGGGACACGGCCCACACGAGCGGAAGGACCTCATTCAGGTCAGTACTGCTGGAGGGTGCAAGGCGAGAAGCAACCGTACAACCAACCTGCTGGGCAAGCTCATGCGCACCGATGCGAGTGAGGGCGGTCAGCACTCGGGCAGACTCTCTGTCTGTCAACATTGGACCATGGTCTTCGTCGCCGGTCGTCATGGCAAGAGACTTCTTGGCGAGCACCGCCTTCGCCTGGGCAACAGCAGCATCAAGTCGGCTATCAGGGAATGACGCTGAGAGTGTGCTGTCTGAGAAGTCAAACCATCTCTCCACAGATTCATCGCGGCAACGACTTGTCTTTGTGAACGGCCGACCACGAGTAGCCTTTGTGATCCTTGTCAGTGGAGAGATGAAGAATAGTGTGGTAGTGCTTGCAGGGCCCAGCCTCAGGTCGTATTTGAGTACTGCAGTGCCTGCGCATCTGGGCGTCGAGTAGGATGTGTCAAACCGCGCTCGTTTTGATCCCTGCAATATTGGGTCTGTCTCTGCAACCGACCCGAGGACACTCAGCAGCTCTGTGGGGAGATTGGGATTGTCTGCACTGGTCATTACTAGGGCAGTGGGAGCCTTGTCAACCTCCAGAGCAACAATACCATTCGAATAGAGCGTGCCCTCGTCTCGGATGTACTCCAGACTCTCGACAGGCTCAAAGCCATTCAGCGAGAGGGGACGTAGTGCAGCAAAGAATGTGAAGCTTGCAGGCTCGAGGGACACGTTCTTGATGCTTATCTCATTGTAGACCGCCTCAGCACTCCCCTCTACAACATGGTAGACCAGTCTTGTGAACTCAAGTGGCCCAAAGTAGTCGCGATATGAGAGTATCTCGTCGCTGGCACTCTCGAGGCTGAGTCGAGGTGAGTCAGACGAGAGAGAGAGGGCCGGGAAACACACCTCATTGTTCTTGTAGAACCACACGTCGAAAGAGCCACATCCCGTCCTTGGGTCTATGAGGCCGGACGAGTCCGCTTCGGCATGATATCGTGCCCCGACTCCGCCTATACAGAACCAGTCATCACGGTAGTCGTTGATGATTCCGCGGGGCGAGGTGGTACCAGAGCTCTTGTCTTCCAACCGCCTCACGGCCCAACGTGGAAGCATCCACTTCTGCGAGCTGGAGAAGACAGCCTGATTGAGAGCCGCACGGAGATGCTTGATCTCCTCAGAGGGGGGGACTGCATCCGGGAGGTCTACTGAGAGTCGGCGGAACCTCACCGCACTTCTGAATCGTTCCAGCTGCGCTTTTTCGTTTGGGTTCGTGGTGGCCACCTCTACGAAACGGACCGACTGGTCAAGGACCATTGACAGATGACTCTGCGGCAGTATTTAATCTTCTTGCACCGAGTACTAAACGCTTAAGAGTAATCACCGGTGAAGAACTCTCTGCGCCATCACGGACGTTCTCCAGTACGAGACCGTATTCTATTGCGAGTGTGATCGTATTGGCCGAGACCCTGACGAAGCCTTCACGTAGGATTACTAACATGGTTGCCAAGGAGCTGCGTCTGATTGTCAAGGACAAGGTCGCGCTGTTTCTCATATTCCTGCTTCCCGCGGCTCTCATCGGCATGCTGGCATATGTCACCAGTCAGAGCGAGATGGGCAGCATCGGATTCGGTTCCAATGGGGGCTCGGACGGTAACACTACCGCTGAGACAAACTCGACAGACGAAGTCGGCAGCAATGTGCGACTTGGCATAATCGACAGGGACACAACTCGGACATATGAGGGAGAGGACCTGTCCGAGAACTTCACCGCATATCTGAGACAGATGGTGAAAGAGCTCATCGAATACGATGCCGAGGAGGACGCATATCAGGACCTGTACAGAGAGAGAATCAAGGGCTACGTCGTGATTCCTGACGGCTTTGAAGCGAACCTCACCATCAATGCGCCCACATACATTGACGTCCATGTGGACTCAACCAAGCTGCTCGATCAGAGTACGGTGATGGGAGCAGTTCAGGCTGCGGCCATATACTTCAGGGTGTCCAAGATGTGGATCAGGTCAGAGATATTCCCATCAATTCAGATTGAGTTCACCCCTGAAGGTGGATATATCGAGAGTGTGTTTGGCAGCTTCATCGTCATCATCTCAAGCTATCTGGGCATAGCCATGACTTCAGCCCAGAGTATTGTTGGAGACACCCCACTAAGACGAATGCTCCTCACGCCCACCAACCGGCTTGAGGTCATAGTGGCAAAGGTGCTTGCCTATGTTGTCATAGGGTTCTTCCAGTCCCTCCTGCTGGTCACTCTATGGGTGGTTGCATTTGGGCTGAATCTCAACACGGGCTTCGAATCGCTAATTGTGATAATGAGCCTCACTTCAC
>JACAEL010000016.1 GCA_013388835.1 Candidatus Thorarchaeota archaeon
AAGAAGCCTGCAAAGAAGACCTCAGAGAAGAAGCCTGCAAAGAAGCCCGCAGAGAAGAAGCCTACAAAGAAGCCCGCAGAGACGGGACCAGTGGTCAAGCAACCAGTCCAGAAGCCCCCTACAAAGACATCCACCAAGCGCGAAGGTGGAACCGCACCTGAGATTCCTCCCAGCCAGTCTCTCTCCAACCTGCCCGGTGTCGGAGAGAAGCTCCAGTTGCGTCTGCATGAGTCCGGATACTATACTATTGACCAGATATCGCGTGCGAGGGCAGAGAGTCTCTGCAAGAAGGTGGAAGGTCTTGCAATGCAAAGTGCCGTACGACTCATCCAGTCTGCGAAGTCGTACATGTCCCACTTGGCATCTGAATCCCCGCCCGATGAGGCTGCTGAGAGTCCAGTAGAGACCAGTCTTGAATCAACTCTGAAGAGCATCCCCGGAATTGGTCCAAAGCTCGAGCTCAAGCTTCGCGAGGCCGGCTACTCATCGGTCCCGCGACTATCACGCTCCCACCCTGAAAGCTTGGCGGCGACGATTGACGGCCTCAGTGTTCAGAAGGCAAGGGAGATTGTCGAAGCTGCGAAGGAGGTCGTTCGCAGACAACAGATGGATACCGTTATGGAGCGCATCACCCCTCCAGCCGCTCAAGTCACAGAAGAGAAGAAGGATGTTGAGAAGAGACCCGTGCCAGAGACAGAATCCAAGCCAGAAAGACGCGATGACAAGGCGTCGAAGAGTTCAGCTTCCGTGTTGACAGTTGGGCCTTCATCCCGAGCCCCTTCTACTGCGGCTCGTATGAAGAGCGGTGTGAAATCGAGAGTTCCCAAGGCTGAGAAACCGAAGCCCAAGCGAACGAAGTCGAATCTGCCAGTTCCTGAGCCAGTCCTAGAGCTCCAAGAAGAGATGAAGCTGAAGTGGACATCACCATCAGCAGCGGCGCAAATTCCACAGGTTCAGGAGACCGTCGAGGTAGTCAACCTGGATAGCAGGGAGACAATGGAACTCCTTGTGCAGGAGGCAATTGAGATACTGAACGAGACCATGACCACTGGACGGCCTGCGTTTGAGATTCCGAGCCGCTCGAGTGAGAACATAGTATGGGATGAGGTTCGTGATCTGTTGCTCCTCGGCATGAAGACCGTCTCCCGCCCGTATCACTCGCTTGCGTCGGTCGTAGACGCCACTCGGACAGCTAGGGTCATGGAGATTGTCTTTCAGTTACTGCGGGCAAATCTACACGCCACCAAACGTGAGATATACTACAGTGACGTCAACCTATTCAGAGACCAGAAGTACAGCGACAAGATAATCGAGGATGTTGCCTCGATGCTGTCAACCACCAGGGACAGCGTCCATGTGGTGGCGTCGGCGAGAGGATCTGCTATGGGCCGAGTCCTCATCCGTGATGGCGGTGACACGATTGACCTCACGAAGATGGGTACTGGTGGATGGGCAATTACCCCCTTCCTAGACCAGGTGGAGATCATCGAGAGCGATGCGGAGTTCATTCTTCTCTCTGAGAAGGACGCTGCTGTCATGCGTCTGGCTGAGGCCAAGTACTGGAACCGACAGCCGTGCATTGTCATCACCGGAAAGGGTTCTGGGGACATGGCAACACGTATGTTTCTGAAGCGGCTGGTGAAGGAACTGGAGATTCCTGCCTTCGCTCTCGTTGACTCAGACCCATACGGTCACTACATCTATTCGGTGTTTCTAAGAGGTAGCAAGCGTCTCAGCTACGAGTCGCCCTTCATAGCAACTCCCGAATTGAAGCTCCTTGGTGTGCTGAGCCGAGACCTTGACGAGTACAACATTCCCAAGTCGGTCAGGATTCCGATGGAGCCTGCTGACGTGAAGCGCGTCAAGGACATGCTCAAAGAGCCGTTCGTAAAGGCCAACAACCGGTGGGTGGACGACTTGGAGCTGATGCTGCGAATAAAGGAGAAAGCTGAGATACAGGCGTTCGCAAGTCACAGCTTCGAGTATCTTGTGGACGAGTATCTGCCCCGAAAACTGGAGACCGGTGACTGGATCTAGTGTGATGAAGGGGACTCTGACACGGTCTGTTTCCATGAGGCGAGTATGCACTGATACTGGCATGCTATGGCAACCACAAGGGGCGGCCTAAGAACAACCATCTCTCAAGCGGCTGGCTACATGAGCTGACATGATGTCTCTCATGCCTTGCGTATCTTCCGTTCCAGACCCTTGAGCCGCTTGGTGTCGTCTCCGGCCTTGTACTTCTCTGCAGACTGCTGATACTTGGACAATGCCTCTCGGGTCTGACCCTTCTTCGCGAGAGCATCCCCCTCGTCCTCGAGGGCCTTCCCCCATGCAGCATAGCAGTCGCGAACGCGCTCGGCAGCTTTTGCCCTCATCTTGGCGTCATCCGTGAGCATATAGAGTTCTCTGGCCTTCTTGAACTGAACAATGGCCCACTCGAATTCAGAGTCCTTCAGGTGACGTTCTGCCTCATAGTAGTGGAAGGCAGCCATTGCTATGTATCCCTCATCTACTCGTCTCTTGGCTTCCTCAATGAGCTTGGCATTGCCAGTCTTCTCGTACAGCATGCGTGCCTTCTCAAAAGCATCGATTGCCTTCTCATGTTCGTTCGACTTCAACAGTTGAATGCCTTGTTCTGTCCTTGCTCTTGCCATCGCCTCGTAGACGTAGTCCGGATAGACAAACCCATCACCAGTGACGAGTGCGCCGCAGCTGGGGCATGGAGGGACTTCTATCTCCTTCACTCGGACTTTGCCGGATATGCCACTGGGTCTACCAACGACTGCATCGACGAAGTCTCTTGAGGTCGTTCCTCTGCCGGAAGGAAACAAGTGTGACATGGCTTCGGCCGTGGTTTCATCTTCCTCGCGAGGAAAGAGGTGTTCTCTGACAGACTCCGATGGTTCGGGTTCATCAAGCACCACCGTTGGGGGAGCGACCTCCACAAAGGGATCCCCTTCACGGACGTCGTCCGGTGACAATTCAGTCATTGGAGAATCCGCCCAGTAGGCCGGTGGTTCGTCCGAATGTGACTCCGTCAGCAGATCTGACGTTCCTGTTTCTAGTTCTGATGTCCCCGGCGAAGCGTCTGAGTGTTCATCTGTGCCGTGTTCGTGACCAGTGTGAGATGACAGCGGCTCTTCCGGTACTATGAATCCATCGGTGTCCTCCATGTCGTCGTCTTCCAGCGGAGGTAGTGTATCGACTGTCTCATCGGTGATCTGACCGGTGTCGTCAGAATATGCCCGTGAGCTGCCTATCTCTCCAGCAAGGTAGTCCATCATTCTCCGCTCCAGCGTGTCGTCAGGCAACTCCTCCGGTAGTCCGAGCAATTCTTCATCTGAACTGTGTTCCTCTGTGGTGCCGTCAAGCTTGGCGCCGCAGTGTACGCACTGAGTCGACTCCTGTTTGACTGTCTTTCCGCAAAGTGGGCATACTCTGTCGTTCATTGTCTTGATTGGCCCCCTAGCGCACTTGGGTCTTGACGATGCCTTAATGAAGATGGGCAAGTGATGTACTAGGTCGCACTGTACGTACCTCAAGTTGTACTTTCATAAGGGTTGTTGGGATGTGGCCGTCATTCCTGTCTATTGGAAGAGCCACAGATAAGTCAGGGCAGTTATCGCCGCTCCAAGGAAAAGGCCAACCATACCCTGGCGTGCGGTGTGCTGTCGGAGTTTCACCCTTGACCAGACGATGGCACCCCAGACCAGCACCACCGGTGCTGCAGTCCACCCGTACATATAGACAAGTGCAGTACTTGGTCCTGCCGCTCCGGCGGCATGTACTGAGACCTTATACCTGAGAGTGGCTAGCATGACTCCTAGAGTCACCGTGAAGTAGGCTGCAGAGAGCACAGCCATGACGTGGCACTCGCCGACATAGTAGGCTGCGTATGCCGTCGCATAGCACATCAGCGCCCACAAGAAATACCACCCCCTCTTTGATCGATCGGACACATCAAGGTCGACGCGTCCTTGCCATGCGTCGTAGACTATTGGCACAACAGGTGCAATGACCATAAGGAACACACATAGAGTCAACACCGTGAGGGCGTCCAAAGTGGGGCCAAGTCCTATAGGTGATGTCAGTGAGACTACGAGTCCTGTATACAGATTGAAAAGAGGCGCTGGAGTCAGCCTTGATATCAAGCGAGACACAGTTACACTTCGACCGGTGAGGTCGAATGCCTCATCACCATACTTCATGACGGGCTACCCTTCGCCACGTCGTGAACCGTGACGTAGGGAAAAAGCTTTTCTTCAATGACGGAGCCCGTATCAGAGACTTACAGTCTGCGGTGTGGATGTGCCAATCATGCCTGCGATGCCAAAACGAGAGATTTTCGAACGCATTATTCAGAACTTGACAAGCAAGTTCCCTGATGTCTATGCAGCACTCTTCATCAGCCCGGAAGGGTTTCCGATAAACACATGGGGGGTCTCAATGGAACGAGCTGAGGAGATATCTGCCCTTCTAAGCGCGCTGATTGGCAAGACGAAGGAAGTGATCTGCCAAGTGCATGAGGGCAGCGACATGCAGTTCATTCAGATTCAGACAAGCCTCGGTGGCATCCGCATTGCGCCTCAGGATGAGTTCATCCTCGTCACAATGTCGTCAAACTGAGCAGATTCACATCACCGAGCGGATGCTTGACGCAAATCTGCCTGCCGGTCCCCGTAAGGTTCGACTCAGGTCCAAAGTAGTGCTTCACTATCAGTCATATTCGATGATAGCTCGGTGTTTCGACTCGTGCCATTTTTATACCACACCAAATGATTCATTGCTGGCCACTTGCTTGAAGCAAGAGTTGATGTCTTGCCCAAGCTTGATGGGAGGTCTTCACCATACCACCACGCAAGAAAGTTGCTGACGACCCGGGAGTTCCCGAGGACGTGGACTATGAGGATTTTGAACGCGAACCCGCCGAGGGTGAACCGGCCGAAACCGGTGAATTAGGCGACGAAGGTGTGACTGGCATCGATGTCACAGACCTTCCAGGCGTGGGTCCCGCGATTGGCAAGCGATTGGCTGAAGCTGGTTACAAGAGTGTCGAAGCCATCGCTGTCGCATCACCAAGCGAACTGGCAGCTGCAGGTGCCATAGGCGAGTCAACCGCGACAAAGATCATCAAGGCTGCCAGAGAGATGCTGGACATTGGCTTCGAGACTGCTGATATGTTCCTTGAACGACGTCGCAACGCAGGGCGAATAACCACTGGGTCGAAAGCCCTGGACGACATGTTTGGGGGCGGCATCGAGACCCAGAGCATCATTGAGATGTATGGTCAGTTCAAGTCCGGAAAGACACAGCTTGCGCATCAGCTTGCCGTGAACGTGCAACTGCCTCCAGAGAGAGGAGGACTTGGCGGCACCGCGATATACGTCGACACCGAAGGGACCTTCCGGCCCGAACGGCTTGTAGACATGGCAGAGCCTCTTGGTCTGAATCCGGCAACGGTTCTCAAGAACGTCGTCTGGGCACGCGCGTACAACTCAGACCATCAGATTCTCCTGTGCGAGCAGGCCATGGAGATGGCCCCGGAGAGAAACGCAAAGCTCCTGATAGTAGACTCGGTGACAGGCCATTTCAGAGCGGAGTACACAGGACGAGGAACACTGGCTCCAAGACAGCAGAAGCTCAACAAGCACCTCCATCACCTTCAGCGAGGTGCAGAGATAAACAACATGGCAGTCTATATCACGAACCAAGTGATGGCGAAACCCGATGCATTCTTCGGAGACCCTACAGCACCTGTTGGTGGACATGTCCTGGCTCATGTACCTCAGACCCGGTGTTATCTGAGGAAGGCCAAAGGTGACACACGAATCTGTCGTCTGGTCGACTCACCTAGTCTTCCCGAAGGAGAGGCAGTCTTTCTCGTCACGAAGGGCGGCATACGGGATGTCTAGTCGGAACACGTCTGCGCAGTCGAGACCGTGACGGAGCAGTTCCGACTGACACGATACGGGGAATGTACATCACGGTTCAGGTGAAGTCAGCTGCTCCTATGACCGAGAGAACGTTATCGTACCATCTCTCGAGACTCTGAGGGTCTGCCGGGTATTGAGCATAGAGCTTGATCATCTTATTCATCAGATGAGACGCTTTTTGTAGTTTCATCAGTAGTCCTATGCGCCCTGCTCCACGCTTTGCCCTTGCGAGCTTCTCAACGATTCCCAGCGATATCCCCTCTCCCCGGTTTGCAGCCATCAGGTCTTCTGGCTCCAAGATTCTCTTCCGGAAGCCGTAGTCCATGTCGTCATCCGACACTTGCTGAAGCAGCCTCCTGAATACCTCAAGCGATGCCAGCCGCTTTCCAAAGGCCGTCAGATACCTGAGGTTGTAGTGCCAGAGTCCCCTTGCTGATACATCCTTTCGTGCGATTGCCTCCTTGGCAACCTCACCAAGAACAGTGGCTGCTCTCATGCCTGGCCCCAGTCCTCCACCATGGATTGGATTGACTTGAAGGGCAGCATCTCCAACAAACATGACGCCATCGGCTACCAGACTCTTCAGAGGCCTACGAACGGGTACTGCTCCTCCCCCACCCTCCAGGACCTGACAATCATGGAAGAGTGGATATGAGTCACGGAATGAGTCGAAGTGAGACTTTGGTGACCCTCTGCCGCTCCCGCCGCAGATCCCGACACCTGCATTGACGACCAGTGGACCCTTTGGAAAGACCCAAGCGTAGCCGGAAGGTGCCACCTTGCCACCAAGCAGGACGCGTGCAACCTCCGGTTCGGCAAGAGGCATCTTGAGCCGAATTATCTCCCTGTAACAGAGTGCTATGTCTTCCTTGTCAATCCTGCCTTCAACCAGCGGCATGTCCAGCTTGTTGCGTATGACTCCGGCAAAGCCGCTCGCATCGACAACTATGTGCGTCCGCAGTGACACCTCTTCATCCTCCCCTATTCTCTTGTAGCACACACCGACTACGCGGTCGTTCTTGATGATAGGTTCGGTCACATGGCACTCGTCAATCAACTCGGCACCCATCGATAGCGCCTCGTCAAGGAGTCTCTGACCGAATGCGAGTCTGTCCACAGTCCAGCCGTCAAACTCCTTCCACCCCCTCACGCGCATTATGTTTGCCATGTCGGGCGGATACACATCTGCACCGGCGATGACACTCGCGACCTGATTGCCTGATGGGTAGTCTATTCCTGTTGCATCAAAGTGTGACTTGCTCACTTCATCGCCACAGACCTTGAGTCCGACCTGACTGCGTGGCTTTCTCTCGAGCAGAAGCGTCTTGAGTCCCATCTCTGCACATCTTCGGGCCGCGACACATCCCGCGGACCCGGCACCAACCACTATCACATCAGGTCGTTTCAAGGCTGTTCGGCTGAACTGATTGCTGCCTACGATATAAACCCGAGGGCATGACGTGGCGGCTCAGCAGACGTAACCGTTATCTTGAAACATAGATTGGTGGTGTCGGATGCAGGTACATGTCAAGTCTGGTTGTTGTCGGTCTGCAGTGGGGTGACGAAGGCAAGGGGAAAGTCGTTGACTTCCTGTCTGAGTCTTCCGATATTGTTGTCAGGTTTCAGGGCGGGAGCAATGCTGGTCACACAGTTGTTGTCGAAGGAAAGGCCCACAAGTTCAGAGTCATGCCCACAGGGATGCTTCGTGGCAAGAAGGGTGTCATTGGTAACGGTGTCGTTCTCGACCCCGCAGTGCTCATCCAGGAGATTGAGATGCTCAGGCAGACCGGTGTCGAACCTGACCTTCTCATCAGCGACCGGGTCCATCTAGTCACGCCCTTTCAGATTCAGGTCGATGCTCTGGAAGAAGAGGCAAGAGGTTCTGCTGGTATCGGCACCACGAAGCGGGGGATTGGACCGACTTACTCAGACAAGGTGTCAAGATACGGGGTCCGCCTGTGTGATATGCTCGGCGAGTCGAGTAGAGACAGATGGGATGTTCTGCGACGGTTCTCTTTGCTAAAGACTCGACAACTAAGCGGAGGTCGAGAGACTCAGAACGCCGAAGACTCTTACTACGACTACCATGAGAAGGTTCAACTCCTCTCACGTTACGTCGGTGACTCAGGAGAGTTCCTTCACTCTGCCATCGTTGCAGGCAAGAGAGTTCTGTTCGAGGGCGCACAAGGAACACTCCTCGATATCGACCACGGGACGTATCCCTTCGTCACGAGTTCGAGCTGTGTTGCGGCCTCTGCTTCAAGCGGGACGGGGGTAGGACCAGACCTGATTGGAGATGTAATGGGTGTCTACAAGGCATATGTGACAAGGGTCGGGTCGGGTCCGTTTCCAACTGAACTCTTGGACGCCACCGGTCAGCTGATTCGGGAGCGAGGCGGTGAGTTTGGCACAGTGACAGGCCGGCCGCGTAGATGTGGATGGCTTGATCTTGTTGCACTGAAGTATGCCGTCCGGGTCAATGGTGCTAAACACCTCTGCATGACAAAGGCAGATGTCCTTGGCGGTCTGTCCCCAATAAGAGTCTGCGTGGCCTATGAGATAGACGGAAGTGAGTGCAGTTCGTTTCCCAGCAGTCCTGAGAGGCTGTCCCGTGCCGTGCCTGTCCTTCAAGACTTCCGGGGATGGACCCTGGAAGGCAGCCGAGTCATCAGAGAGATCCCTGCAGGGCTGCGTGAGTATGTGGGCTTCATTGACTCGTTTGTTGGTCGTCCGACGACCCTGCTGTCCTATGGGCCTCAGCGAGAGCAGACGATAGATCTGAATCCGTCCTAGATGTGCTTGAACTCGATGATGACAATAGAGACTATGAGTATCATCACTATGATTCCCAGAATAGGCGGCATCCAGTTGAGGAAGAGCTCAAAGTAGTGGACAATTGCGGACGGCTCAAGAGCAATGGCGACTATATGAGCGTAAGCAAGTATGAAGCCGTACACCGCAAAGAGGGGATAGAGTATCGGTCCTCCGCTGACTACGAGGAGAAGTATCAGTACAGCAAGACGGCTCTTCGTAGGATCCAGCATTGGAACAGGGATTGTCTCCTCGTCGCTAAACTGGAAGTAGTAGCTTATCAGCAGTGTAGGTCTTCTGATTCGTATCAGTTCGAGTATCTGTATGCCCATCTGCACGGAGAGCATGAGGAACGTATGAACGAGCATGTAGGCCAAGATGAGGGCATTGACAGGCGGGATGTCTTCAACAAAGAGGCGGATACTCTCGATAACTCCCAGTAGAACACAGAAGTTCAAAAACATCAGTGCGATGTGACTGAGTAACCCCGTCAAGACCTGATAGCTTGTGGGCATGTTCCGTGCGCCAGTTGTACTGATAGATGTGCCCCTAAAGACCCTTTCTCTACCATTCTCGCTCCGGAACGACTATCTTGTGCAGTCCGGACTCGATTCCTGCGACCTCTCTCTGTTTCAGGACTGTACGATACACCAGCTCGCTGAACATCTCATCTATGTTCTGTCCTGTCTTTGCACTGGTTTCGTAGTGGAGCACACCGAGCCAGTCTCCTACCATCAATCCAGCTTCTGGGGGCACCAGCCTGTCAGGTCGGTCAATCTTGTTAGCAATGACTGCCACTACTGCATTGGGGCATACTGTGTGCAGTTTCGTGAACCACTCGCCTATGTCAAGAAACGTCTGAGGTCGTGTCACATCATAGACTATCATTGCCATTGAGGCACCTGCCATGTACCGTCTCCTGAGTTCATTGTATGTTGGTTGCCCTGCCAAGTCCCACAGGACGACCCTGGCAGTGACTCTTGAACCGTCTGGCATATCGACAGCCACCGTCTTGAGTGCGAAGGTAGTGCCGATTGTCATGATGTACCGCTCGCTAAAACTCCCTTCTGTCCACCTCTTGATGCAGCTGGTCTTTCCTACTGCCCCATCGCCGAGGGCGACCAGTTTGAACATGTGGGAAACCGGCTCCGCTGTCAAGTCAGGTGAACGCCCCGCAGTCATGACTATTGAATAGCCCATGTCTGTGCATTTAATGATTCTGGCGATGTCGTCGTCAAGTTATCCGTATGGGGAAGGCTTTTTTTGGTCGTTTGGACTCTTGAGGTGGAAGCAGAACCGGTGGTTGACTATGGCCGAGCAGTTCTTGAGTCGTCTTTCGGGCATCGAGAAGAGCATAGAAGAGCTCAATGACATGCTTAAGCGAATGGTGACAATCCTAAGCACCGTCACGGAAATCAAGTCTGAGATCAGGATTGCCAAGGTGGAGACGCTTGAGGCCATAAAGGCCAAGTCTTCTGGGGGTTCCGAGGCCAAGGCAACTGAAGAGCTCGTAAGCCTGATGGTTTCAGAACTCCAGTCCATCAAGGACCAGATTGTCACATCACTTGGCGATGTCTCACAGTCGGGAGCGTCGCGGGAAGTGACAAGGGCAAGTCAGGACACACAGGCTCAGATTGAAGCCCTGGGGACGAGCTTGCGTCAGATGCTTGAGGAGTTCAAGTACGAGATTCTCGAGGCGGTTACATCATCCCCGTCAGTTCAGGCCCCAATGCCGCCTGCTATCGAGACTCCTGCGCCGACACACGTCTATGAGACTCCAGCCGCGTCTGTGCGTGCGAGCAGTGCTGTCCCTCCGGACAAGGGCATGAAAGTCGCGGAGCAACTTGAGAAGGTGGTTCAGTCCCTCAAGATGGGCTGTCTTGCAGGTGACGTCCTTGACGTGATGCTTGCAGCCAAGACTGAAATAATGAAGTTCCTGCCCAGCGACCAAATCATGGTGAAGCTGGACAAGTGGGCCGGAGTCGTGAGCGCCTACTCGAAGCGGCACCAACTGCAGGCCAAGGACATCATGAAACTCAAGAAAGAAATCAAAGACGAGATTCCACGGTATGCTCCAGCCTAGTCCTCCGAGTCTGCTCCCTCTGCAATCAGATGCATTGTTGCCAGCACCCTGATGATATCTGTCGCGGAGACGACACCTATTGCGACATTTCCTTCCACTACGGGTATGTGCTTCTTTCCTGTCTGGTCCATTAGACTAACGACCT
This sequence comes from Candidatus Thorarchaeota archaeon, assembly GCA_013388835.1. Classification (NCBI taxonomy): domain Archaea; kingdom Promethearchaeati; phylum Candidatus Thorarchaeota; species Candidatus Thorarchaeota archaeon. The sequence goes on from JACAEL010000016.1 coordinate 10,976, forward strand.
GCCAAAGACTTGAATCAGGCTCGACACTGACCACGGGAGCCGTCATTATGTCCTTCAGCGTAAGAGCATGGTACACCTCGTCTGAGAGCAGCTGAGCACCGATGATGTCTCTCTGTGTTACTATGCCCACCATCGCCTCACTCTTGGTCACAACGAGACTGCCGATGTCCTCTGCGGCCATGAGCCTTGCGGCTGACACTACAGGGGTGTCTTCGTCAGCTGTTATGAGCATCTCAGTCATGAAATCGCGGACTTTCATAGCACTCCACCGGAATGAGTCATGTCTTCATGCATACCTGCTGTGCGAGAGCCCTGTCAAGCAGTGTTGCGGCCACTCTCTCAAACAGACCGACGACGTTTGAGCCGGTCTTCGCTGAGGTCTCAAAGTAGTCCGCCTGAAGCCAGTCCCTAAGCATGTGTCCCGGTTCCACGGGAACCACCCTCTTGCCCACTAGATCAACCCTGTTGGCACAGATGAAGACTGCTGCGTCAGGGCACACCTCGCGAAACGCTTCATACCAGTTGTTCGTTGCCATGAATGTTTCCGGTCGCGTCACATCGTAGACAATAATGGCTGCTGATGCGCCCTTCATGTATTGCCTCCTGAGCTCCCGATAGGTGTCCTGACCACCCATGTCGCAGCATACAAGCCTCACAGGTCTTCTGTTCCCACCGCTAGCAGCGACTTCAACGTTCTTTGTCGCATGGGTTGCGTTGAGGGTCTGCTTGTACTCCTCCTCAAAGGCGCCCTCTATGTATCTCTTCACTAGGGATGTCTTTCCCACCCCGGCCTCACCGAGCATGACTACTCGGAATGTGTAGCCTTCGAAGGGCTCCAGTTCACCAGTAGTTCCCATGCCAGAGGCAGTGTTTTCCAGGTTCATCGGCGGTCCGCCCTACCCGTTAGCCACAGAAGGCCAGACATGCTTCATTCCAGTCTGATTCTTATATGTCTTCTTGGGAGATTGGCCCTACCAGACCCCGTCGTGCGGCAGATACAGCTCGAAGGCCACGACGGGACGGGCAATTGAGAACCTGGTGAGGACTTCCGGATGTACTTCTCCGAAGTAACCGATTGTCCTTCCAGCAGTCTTGATGATCCCGTTCCTTCCGCTGATGAACGACGGGTCCTCAGCTGCTTCAAAGGCATAATCGTCCGGTACCCCACCGTTCCTCAGAATGAATCCAATCTCGTTCAGCATGGCTGTCAGATTGACTTTGGAGTCGGTGACCAGGGCGCACACACACTGAATCTGTCTAGTGCGGGTTTCAGCCTCAGCATCGGGTACCACTACATCTCCCACCTCGAATATGCGCTGAGGAAAGTCCGCATGCTGGTTCTGCGCAGCAAAATCGAGTAGGACCGGAAGAAGCGAGTCTCTCAGGACTGAGTAGTCTCTGCTCTTCGGGTTGCTGGTGGTGACAATCGGCCGGTCTCGAAGCATCTTCTCTCCAAGGGTCTCCGGCGATGTCATCACATAGCTCAACACCTCCTGATACCCAACACCTATGAGAAGGTCTCTGAACTTGTTCTTGAGCCGTGTCACTGGCCGCAACTTGCCAGTTGTCATCGTGGTCGGGAAGGTGGGTTCTATATTGTCGAACCCATACCCAATGGCCACATCCTCAATGATATCGACCTTGTGAAGAATGTCCGTTCTGTAGGCGGGAATCTGGACTGTGACCGCATCCGACTTGCTTGAAGCTGCTCCATACCCCATCCTGTGAAGGCATCGAATCAAGCCCGCTGCGTCCATGTCGAGGCCAGTGAGCGTGATGACATCCTTCACATGTATTGTGGTCTTCTTTGGCTTGAGGTCTGGTGTCTCTTCGACTGTCCCATCTGGATAGTGAACTGTGACTGACTCGATTTCTCCTCCTCTCTCAGCTAAGGATGTCACCATTATGTTTAGCGCCTGCTGTACTGTCAGATGGTGTGTGCCCGTCACTTCAACAAAGATATTCGATGTTTCCTCGTTCACTCTTCCCAAGTCATTGCTGTTGATCACTGGAGGGAGACTCAGAATCTTGTTCGCGGAGTCCACCAGCACGGGCCACTTCTTGTGGGGGGCGATTATGGGACCGTAGGTCACCCCTTTGTCGTGTACTTGTAGAATCGTGGGGGCGTCCATCGTCACCTCATGACCAAGGGGAACGAACTTGATGTCTTCCGGCTTCCAGACCTCGTATCTGACGGGAAACTCAATCATGTCGTACACATAGAGTCCTATGCTAGCCTTGGTCCTGTTCCTCCCGTGTGTGTCGGTGAGTTTCTCTTGCAGGCGCATGTACTCTCTAATGAGTTCGTCGTCCACTTGGACACCCTTGACGGTCCCACAGGCGATGTAGCGCCTTATCTTCTCCAGTCCCTTTCCCACGATGACGCTCCTGTTGGACTTCTTCACAGAGAACGGTCGAAGCCCCGGGCTGACCTCAAGAAACGACCTCAGAGCCCTTGCCACTCCCTCGGTGGAAAGCATGTCTTGTCTGTCTGGGTTGATTTCAATCTCGACACTGCCGTCTTCCTTTCTTTGCGCTTCCGCCTTGAGCAGGAACAGAGCCGCTTCGAGTTCATCGTAACTGAGCGTTCTGCCTATCAGCTTCTGTAGCGCCTTCATATCACAGCCGACAATCACTCTCTAGCACCTCACGAACTGACTTCTCCTGAGCCAACTCAGATCCCTTGTGTGAAGCTCCCTTATGTCACTGATTCCCATTGAAGCCATGTACAGTCTTCCTGAACCAATGCCCCACGCCAAGACTGAGTCCCGGATGCCAAGCGGATGAGTGACCTCCGGCCTGAATATCCCTCCGGGTGCCACCTCTATCCATCCCAGGGTCTCGTGTTTGGCGTAACACTCAATCGAAGGCTCTGTGAAGGGGAACTGTCCCGGCTTGAACTTCATCTTCTTGATACCCACCCGGGTACAGATCTCCCGTATGTAGCCCATGAGGTCTCTCAGTGTGAGACCCTTGTCCATGATTATCCCCTCGCACTGATCGAACTCCTGCGCGTGCCTAGCACTGAGTGCCTCTGCACGGAAGTTCCGGTCTACGATAAACATCTTCTGGGGTGAGTCTCGGTGCTCCCACAGATACCTCATCGAAACCGGTGTAGTGTGCGACCTGAGGCACAGACGCGTAGCAATATCCCTGCTAAAAGCTGACTGCCAGCCAGTAGACCCCGTGTCCGCACCGTTTTCATGAACCGCCTTGACCGCTCTATAGTACTTCTCGTCTACTATGACACCGTGACTGTGAGGTTGGGTCACTCTAAACTGATCCTGCACTTCTCGGGCGACATGGTCCTGCGGAACAAAGAGCGTATCATTGTTCCAGAACTCGGTCTCCACATAGGGGCCGTACCACTCTGTGAATCCCAGACCGACAAGAATCTCCTTTAGCCAGTCATTGAACTCTGCATAGGGATGCTTTTTTCCATAGCTCACGAACGGTGGTCTGAGTGTGACATTGTAGGGCTTGAAGGTCCTGCCCCGCCAGCCTCCACTTGCCAACAGTTCTGGGGTCAGGTCCGTCAGGGCCTCCTCTACCGAACGAAGTGTGTTCTCCGCCCACGCTTTCTTCTCCTGTGGTACGCACGCGTAGAAGGCTCTGGTCACGATCTGTGAGACAAGCTTCCTCTCGACGGCCTGATTCATGCCTTCTCGGAGTCGCTCGACGGCGGCGATATCGCCAGTTGCGATTGCCCTGAGTACTTCAGGTAGCTCCGACTTGATCTCGTCCGCTTGGGCGGTAATCAGTGTCGAACTCCCCTCCCTCTTGACCGCTATCGCCTTGAGCTTCGTGGCCCAATTCATGGCGACCCCCTTCGTCTTGTTGTCGAGTCCTGCAGCTGCAACGGCTTGCTCCATGAGAGCAGTTCCGCCTGACCCTTTGACAGCTCTGAACAGACGTATCTCAGGGAGACCCTCCGAGTCGTAGAGCCTTCCTTCCTCAGTGAGGGAATAGGAAATCATCTCTCGGCTTTCCAGCATGACAATCCCCTTCTCTGCCAGAGCGTGAAGTATGGACGTTATCCTGTCCTCTCTGTCGCCGAGCTCAGAAGCCATCTCTCGAGCGCTCACTGTACTGGAGTGCTTCAGCAGAGACGTCAGTACCTTTCTCTCTCCTTCTGTCAACTGTGTCTGTTCAGTCATTGTGTCAGCCCTTCGTGCTGTCAAGGTTCAGGTCGTACAACGATGCGGACCACCCACTGTCCCGGAACGAAAACAAGACCCTTACGCTGTGGTAAATTGGCGGTGATCCATCCGTCCTGCACCTGCAGGCTCTTGCACCGTTCGGTCCCCCTTTTTAACGTGTCGCCGTTATTGGTGTATCTCTGTCGCAACGTTCAAATACGCGCTTCGAACCCACGCTTGAGGTCTCGGCGCCTACTTCTGTACCCGTGCGACCCATCCAAGACCTCCTTGAGGCAGAGGCATTGACACTCACAAAACACCAGCTGAAGAAGAAGATATCCGAGCTCAAGGCGTATCAGGGCCGCCACAGCTCTTTTACGACGCTCTACATTCCACCAGACAAGAACCTGGTAGACATAATGAGCTTCATTCGCACCGAGATTGCCGGTGCCGAGAACATCAAGGACAAGATCAACCGAAAGAATGTACAGGAGAACCTCACTGCTATCCTTAACGAGCTCACGAAGATCTCGAGGCTTCCTGAGAACGGGATGGTATTCTTCTACGGGATTGAGGATCAGGGCGGCACGCCGTCGGTCATTCGGGAGATTGTAGTCCCCCCTGCGCCAATCTCACAGTTTGTCTACATCTGCGGTCGCGAGTTTGTCACCGACGAACTTGAACGAATGACCGAGCCCCGGAGTATGATTGTCATTGTCCTGCTGGAAGGCGGAAAGGTCACAATCGGGTATCTTCGAGGCAAGCGGGTCGAACTAGTCCGGGACGAGGACTACTTCATCATAGGCAAGACGAGGGCTGGTGGTCAGAGTGCCAGGCGATATGAGCGCATCCGCGAGGAGAAACTGCTCGAGTTCTTTCGCCATGTTGGAAGACTGCTCAGCGAGCTGCTCCTGGACAAGTTGGACTCTGTGGATGCGATAGTCCTTGGTGGCAACACCATAAGAGCACAAGAGTTCCTTGAAAAGGGAGAACTCGACTACCGGATTAGACAGAAGATTGCGGACACCATTATCCCCGTCGGCATCATTGATGAGACCGGTCTCTTTCAGGCCGTGAAGGAAGCTTCAAGGATAATGAAGGAGACCGAGGTCTATCAGGAACGGGTCGAATGGGAGTCCTTCATGCAGGACCTGATGAGAGGTCTCAACACAGTCACTTATGGTGCCAATGAGGTGATGGAGGCTCTCAAGGCTGGACGTGTTCAGACCCTGCTCATTGTCGAGGGCTCACCACTGTTCGACGAGCTGGCCGACGAGGCTCCAAAGTATGGTTCTGACATAATCGTGTTTAGCAATCAGACTGAGTCCGGCGCTCAGCTGAAGGGTTTCGGTGGGATTGCAGCAAGACTTCGCTGGTAGTCTACTCCCTCGGGGTCTTTGGCAGTTCTCTAATGCTCTGGATGTCAATGAGCCATCCGGACAGTTCTCTGCCTATCTCCTCCACGTATGCAAGGAGGACTTCCTGATACCGATGCAGGTACTCCTGCTTGAGCTTCTTCTTCTTGTCTACGTAATCGGTCACTCGTCTGGGCAGCCCTACAGACCACTTACGGAGGACGAGTTCGACCTTTCTGTCCTTCAACATCTTGGAAGCAAGTCTGCTCTTTCTCTGTAGCTCGATCAGTTCGTCGAGTGTTCTCTGTACTGCTATGACTGCTGCCACAAGTTGTTTGACATCAGCTTTCACATCGGGTTCTGAGGTGGTGTAGAAGACCTCTTTGAGCTGGCGTTTCGCGACGACAACGCGCCCGAGAAAGACACGCAGTTCTTGCATGGCCTTTTCATGACAGGGACCGAGATGACTCTTTTGGCTGGGGGCCTATCGTGTGAGCGAGCGATTACACCTGCCATCATGACCATAGGGACACCTCAAGCATCTGTCCTTACGGGTTGACGCCCGGGGTGGTCTGCCCTCGAACCAGACTTGGTCCAGCTTCCTGATGGCTCGCTCAACGGGACCTCGTCTGAACTTCTTCGTGTAGACTCTGGCTGAGCGACACTTGAGACAGAATGCCGGTCCTTGCCGAACACATCGCTCTGCTTCGTCTTGCAGACAGTAGATGACGACTAGTCGCGTGTTTCTGCAGGAGACCCCGGTGTCTAGGAGGGCGAGTGTGTATAGCCCGGCCTGAAACGCATCCTCCTCTCGCATCTCCCTTGGAAGGTGTTTCACGGTGAACTTCCTCTCTATCATGACATCTAGGACCGGGACCTCTTCCCTGTGGAACACTGCCTGGTCGAATCTGCCTCTGAAGTGATGTGTCGTTGAGAGAACACTCTGCTCTGAGAATAGGTACTTCGCACCTGCGCTTAGGTGGGCCGGCGGTCTGCTAAGAAAGGTGTGTAGGTCCCACGGGGCCGGGACCGCCCCCCGAATCAGTGCTCTGATTCCTCCAGGCCGTCCTCCCCTCATCAAGTATCCTGCGGCCAGCACGCCGACAATGAACACCGCAAGCAGAAATGTGTCCAACATGAAGCGTCTTCACCACATTATCCACAGAATCGCCGCTACAATGGCGACCACGATGATCAAGATGAGCAGGGGCCCATTCGGCGCAGTCATGTCGTGGACAGCCAATGGGTGCTGATGCAGGGCAGAACCGCGTGCTGCAGCTCTGGAAGGTTCATTTCCGTGCCTCTGTTCCAAGTAGTATCTATACTCGCAGAAATACTGCGTTCTGAGGTCACTCACATCGCGGTAAGTGCCGGGGCTGGTTGTGTCATGCGTCATGCAGGTCTGTACTCCTATCTCGTCCCCTCCTGAAAAAGGGCACCATGTCCGTCTCTCTTGCGTGTTGTGCTTTTGGACTCACACGACCGAGCTTTATTTATATCTGGGAGCACTAGTCGATACATATCTGAAGGGTCATTTCAATCTCGTCGTGGAAGAAAGCTCAAGGTGTGCTGAACGACATGTCCAAAGAGAACTCGTATGATGGGGCGACTGCTGGTCGCGTATTAGTCTTCAACGACTCCGGGAGCATCAGCTTTCCTCAGTCATTCAGACAGGCCCTGGGGACCGATTTTGGGCTAATGGTCTTATCGTACAAGGAGCGCACCATCAAGATTTTTCCGATGGCCGCTAAGGATCCCAAGTTCCTGAGTATTGAGATAAGCAAGCTGAGTAACGATTTCCTGACACGGCTGTCGCAGGTCTTCAAGAGCGCTGGGCTTGTAGACCTTCTCTATTCAACGGGCGTCTGTCTCAGAGGCACACGCTGTTTCTACGAGTGCTACTTTGCACCGGAGCAGCTCGTGGTGTCGCCAAAGGAACTCAAGGACTCGCTTGAGAGCCTTGAGGGCGTGAAGGCCGTCCTTATCGAAACTGTCAGCAAGTAGCAGACACCTGCCGTCTGTCAGACGAAACAGGGCTGAGAAATGCAGGACCTCGCAACTTGGGTCACAGAGCTAATCATGCAGGGGTATCTGGGGCTGTTCATCGCATGCTTTGCCATCAACATGATTCCATTCCTGAGCCCGAGCAACATGGTCCTTGCCG
>JACAEL010000017.1 GCA_013388835.1 Candidatus Thorarchaeota archaeon
GTTCAAGACATGGACTCTCTTTGCAGGACACGACATGCTTGCGGTCACGACATCCGCTCCTGATTTCACCGATGACATAGCCCTTGAGGTTGGAGTTCAAGCGGCTGACCAGACCCGCAGAAGGGTACCCTCGCTGGGACAAGTGGCCATTGTGGATGCACACAACTCCATCAGCGATGATGCCGTCTCGGTCATGTCCGGAGACCCTGAGGCGGCAATGTTTGCTGACAGCATATCTGAGGCTGCGGCGAGGACAGTGGATATGCCTCAGACATCAATCGAGGCAGGAGTGTGCCAGATCGTTCCTGAGGGTGTGACGAAGAAGGACGGTCTAGGACCGGGTGGCATAACCGCTCTTGTACTGAAACAGGCCAACAATACGACGGCCTTTGTGTCCGTGGATGGTAATAATGCAGAGCCCGGCTTCCGAGAAGAGATGGTCTCGATGCTGAGAAGGCAAGGGGTCGACTCAGCCGAACTGCTTACCACTGACACGCATGTTGTGAATGCAATCTCGCTGTCTAGCCGAGGGTATCCTCCGGTGGGCAAAGCAAAGAAACAGGAGGTCCTCCAAGCCATTGCTGAGGCGGTCGGGTGTGCACGCAGCAAGCTTGGTGAGGTGAGTCTGGGACTCGGCTTTGGAGCCGTACGAGGAATTCGTACATTTGGAGAGAAGGGGTTTGACACCCTGACCGGTGACATTGTGGAGGCGGCAGGCATTGCGAAACGAACAGGGCTTCGCACCGCTCTCATCTGCTACATACTGTCGCTGGTGACTATGCTGCTGTTCTGAGCCGGAGCATGTAAGCAGCCACTTCAAAAGCCACATTAGGACACCGCCGGTGCTAGAGATTGCACATGTGCGTGATGACGATGGCAAGCAAGAGAGTCTTGGTCTGCATCACTGGAGCCAGCGGTGCAATCTATGGCGTTCGACTACTCCGGTCATTGAAACGGTTAGGTCATGAGGTCCATATCATCGTGAGCAGATGGGGAGCTGTCACTCTGGCACGGGAAGCAGACACAGAACCAGCAGTTCTAACCAGAGAGGCAGATGCGGTCTACGATGAGAATGACCTGTCTGCCGGTCCGGCCAGCGGTAGCTTTAGACTCGACTCGATGGCTATCGTGCCCTGCTCCATGAAGACACTCGCCTCAGTCGCTCACGGACTCGCTGACAACCTGATCTCGAGAGCGGCAGACTGCTGTCTGAAGGAGCGACGACGACTTGTCTTGGTCCCAAGAGAGTCCCCGTACAGCATTGTCCATCTGCGCAACATGCTGCTCGCGTCGCGTGCTGGAGCTATCATACTACCTGCCAGTCCGCCGTTCTGGAGCCGCCCCAAGACCGTTGACGATTTGGTTGATGGTCTCGTTGACAGAATGCTGGTCCATCTTGGAGTCACTCAGAATACGGAGCTTGAGTGGACGCCGGAAGAGTAGAACGCACCCGCAGGACGCTCATGTCCCAAGCATCACACAGAGCGGCTTCTGCCTGCCAGTCGTAGCAGTTCTCCTGGAACTGGACAATGAGACCAGTCCCATGTGGTGCTCCCATACCCAACACAACAATGGAACTGCGGGCCAACTCGACACCTAAACTGAACTGGCTGAATGGTCTCGTTGTCGCTTGCCTGAAGTGTCAACGCCCCTGCATGACGCTCAGTATGACTGGCGGCAGACGGCCGCATACCATGACTGCTTGCGGCCGAGGACACATGACGGTTCGGCAGCCCGAGCGGCGTGCCCATGGGCAGTGGTCACAGGCCTTGAAGTGACCTAACCCTGTTCCAGATACAGTGATAGAGTGAGTGTGTGAGAGCAGTACTGACACCTGATTGGCAGTCTCTTGCCAAGCTCCTCGACCTGTTCTGGTTCAAGAGGGCCACCGCAGCGCAGGCAGATCCACGAGTCCATTGTGTCTGCAAGCTCATCGATAGTAGTTGGAAGCATGGCCACGTCCTCACCCAATGCCTCTACCTTCACCACAGAGTGTCTTCCATTGATCGGACCAGCAATCAGGATTATGACTGCTACCTTCTTGCCTGTGTACTTGCCCTCGGCGAACCCTCTCAGAGTGCCGATGAACTCCTCGCCCACGGTCCTCTCTTCAGCATCGACCAGGTGGAAGTTCTTGGTGGGAAGAATCATCTCTGCCTTCGTGAACAGTACTCTAGCATTCCATTCCAAGGTCTGCTCCTGACCGGTCTTTTCGAGGCTAGAGAGCAACAGGTCGAAGTCCTTTGTGGTCTTGGGAGTGGGCTTCAGCAGGTCACACACAGAGCGTATGAGCAGTGGCTCCACCTGTATCGTGTGTAGCTGGTCTCTGAAGTCGATGAACGATACTGTTGCAACAATCTTTCCCTGCACGCAGTCCTTCGTGGGATACAGCGTGAACTGTGGGCTGCGGAATCCACCCACCTCGATGCGTGACATGGTCTTGACGGTCTCGCCTGCCAGCTCCATACAGTCTTGCGGATAGGCAACTATGCTCACTGTCACATTCGTGATCACATATGGGCTCTGATTGGCGACCTTGACCTTGAAGTCGAACTTGCCACCAACAATCTCGCAGCCTCTGTATACATGCACGCCCTCCTCTGCATCTCCCTCCTCGGCAGCCGAGGGTTCAATCTCAATGGGTTCCTCTTCCTCAGAGACCTCAACGGGAGGTTTCGTGCGGTCTTTCTGAATCTCCTCATAGGCCTGTTGCATGGCCTCTGCATGGTCAGGAGGAATGTTCAACACTACCTTCCCGTGCACGGAGCACAGGAGTACGACCCGGGACTCTCTTCCGGCAGGACTGGCATACACCAAGTCCATTGGGCCATAGCACTCAGGACAGTGATAGAGGTTCTTGTACAGTCCGACAAGCTTTTCCTTGGGTATGCCCGGCACGAAGAATCTCTTTCCCCGGTGACCATTCTGGCACTCCATGTCGAATTCTATCAGACCTCTGCGGTCTTCGACGTCTCTCAGTGTAAGTGGCATGCGGCACTTCGCGCAGCTGAAACTCCGTATCATGGATGGCACATGGTCAATCTTTGGTACCTGTTCGAGTATGTAACCGTAGACATCAGAGGGGACCAGTCTGTTCAGGACGCCGTGTAGGGGACAGACAACTCTGAACTCAGTCATGTCCTTCTTCCTCTTCGCGTCAAGGATGTGTGTCAAGAGCCCGCAGGACTCACATGTTAGGACTGCATGAGTTATGTGTAGTCTCACCGGTTCGCTCCACTCCAGCGGGAGAATGCGCATCGTGACATGAGTGCTAGCTGGACAGACACACCGAAGTCGATACCCTGTCCGGTCCACATCAATCTGCGTGACCGCTAGGGGTTGTCTACACTCTCTAGAGTAGAGCATGGCCTTGACGACTGAATCCTCGGTTATCTCAGAAACAGCAACTCTCAGTGGTTCCGAGAGTTCCACGGGTATGTCTTTCTTGACAACACCGTGAGCCGGACAAGCAGCATGTACTCGTTCGTACTTGCCACGCGTTTCCGAGGCCACAATCTTCCCGGGGAGCAGACACCTGTCACAGTGTACAACTCTCTGCAGGATTCTCTTCATCAAACCCTCGTCGAGCACGGTTGGGATGTAGTTGGTCTCTCTGTGGCCATTAGCACATCTGACCGTCAACTGGTAGAAGTCACCTCGGGCCGCTATCTCGCTGATGGCAAAGGTCTGCTTGCACTGGGGACACACAAACGACTCAACTATTGACCTTGAGGCCTCTTCTGTGTCGGCGGCTTGCAGGTTGATCACGCCAGTGAACTCTCTCGGAAACTCCTTCCGGACTGTACCATGACGCGGGCAGAGAAAGAGCCCTTCTGTGCGCACACCAGTAGTTTCAATCCTGAGGAGGTTCATCGCGGCCCCACAGTCTATGCATATGAAGAGCCGGGAAAAGACTTCACTGGCCATTTCCTCAGCCTGATGTTGAGCCAACCGTCTCACGGACTTGTGGCCGTTGGCGCACTGCACCTGCATCGTCAGGATCTTGTCTTTTAGCTCAGCATCTCTGATGTTGAGCGCTTCTCCACATCTTGTGCAGACGAACAATCCTAGCACCTACTCGTCGAGTTGTCGTTAACTCATACTTGACTGGGATGACTTGTCTTAAGATGGTTTTTGGGAGGCATTGGCAGTCTTCAGGCATCACTGCGGCTCGTCACTCCCCAGGCCAGTCCGGGCTGTCTTCCTGTCCCCCGCAACTCTATCAGATGCCTTTCGGGCCATCTCCTCAAACCCTTTGACCCCCTTCTGGAGGCCCAGAGCGGACGCATAGAACACTGTCATCGTCCCTCCAGCCACATTGAAGAATGGCGCAAGCCACCAGAGAGGTGCGACATACACACCAATTGCCACGAGGAGCACGCCCACTGCTAGACCACTCCATCCGCTATCTACTGGCCGCCTTGCGGACCCCACTGCCGACATGTAGCAGGTGAGAGCAAAGCCAGCAGCGACAAGCAACGGTCCTATCAGTATCGTGTAGTAGCCTATCAACCAGACTGCTGCGCCTGCAAGAATCCAAAGAAAGTTCGGGTCTTCTCTGACAGTACCGGTGAACTTCTTCTCTGATGTCACAGTGTCATCCCACGCACAGACAGTCGACCTGCCATATCTGTCTTCTGCGCCTTCAGACCAGCGATCCTGCGGGGTCCACAGACTCGAGGATTGAGTCAGCCTCCTTCTTGACCTTCTGCCTGTAGCCACGAGTTGTATACACTCTGATTGTCATTGTTCGCTGCTTCAGGCTTCTGGCCACCACACTCAACTCATCGAAACGCCATGTCTCATAACCCCTTGAACCGCGCTCGAAGAGGACTATCTGATCGATAGCGAGTCTGCATGGGTAGAAGCTGACCGAATCCCGGTTGGGAAAGTCCACATATACAAGTGAAGGCTCGATGCCAACAGCTTCTGCCACTTCTCTCTCGAATGAGTACGCTCCGTCCAATCGGCTCAGTCGCTCGATGAATTCGGGGTCAGAGATGGCGCGGCTGCTTGCCTCCTTCAGTAGATACCTTCGTCGGAATGCATTGTATATCTTGCTCGCCGTCTTCATCTCTTCCGGGTCGCCCTCCGAGACCCTGCACAGATGGTCCTGAAACGTGATGTCGTCACACTCAAAGAAGTCAATGGGGCCATCACCAGGGTTCCTGAACAAGAGCCTGCCCGCGCTGTCGAGCACTCTCAGCAGCATGAGCTCAGCTGCTCTGACTGCTCTGTGGTAGTACACGGCCTCGAACATGTTCGCGCCGGCAGAGATGTACGATTCAAGCGTGAAGAGGGAGCTTCTTTCGATGCCAATTTGGTTCTTCATCGGGCGCATCGAATTGAAGAGTCGTCTGTACTCGAGCTGGGCATACTGGACTCCACTGAAATACGCATCGCGCATCAGCATGTCTACCAGGCGAGGGTTCACCGGCACGGTGTGAATGTCAACCCTGGTACCGTCCAGAGGCACTCCCTTCTGAATGCAGTCTACAATCTCGTCAAGGGAGAACTCACTGGCCTGCAGCATGTCTGTTGCCGCAGACCTCCTGACCACCTCTTCCGCTCTTCTTCTCATGTCGTGGCCGCGAGTAGACAGGTACTCGTCCATGACGTTCGACCAGGGACCTCTGGCAAGAGTCAGAAGCATCGCGGTCAGGCGTCCTCGAAGAACATCCTCGTGTTCACTCCCGAGGCTGTCGAGGAAGATCGTCACCATGTGCATATAGCCCAACATGTGACTCATCAGGGATGCCTCGGCTCCAGGATACACCAAGAACACACCTGCAGGGACGCGTATTGTTCGAGAGCGCTGACACAGCCGCAGACTCAAGAGCTGGGACTCAAGCTTCGTAAGTCCAACATAACCGTGGAGAGGGTCTCTTATTTCCACGACCTTCTCGGTTTCGCTAAGCGGCAACTGTCACAACACCTCGGTCATAGTAGTGGGGTCTCCTTCTTGAACATGTCTTGCATATTACTCCTTGGGTGCACCGTGACATTGTGCCTCTGCACTACGCAGTCAATAAGGTTCTTCAGCGAATCACTCAATTCGCAGCACATGAGACTCCTCGTCATTCCACTGCTCGTGATTGCAGCTCTTCTTCCACTACCTGCAACAGCCCCTATCCAGAGCACTTGCATGATGTCTACAGGCCCGCGTGTCGCATCGAGCATCCAACAGGTCTACGGGTCTGACTTCTCACTGAACGTGTTTGAGAGTGTAAACGAGGAGTCCTATCTTGGACACGTCAAGAAGCTCACTGAGAACGGCTCGAGATGGACTAGACTTGAGGGGCAATCGGTAATCTTGAGCGACGCGAATGTGTACGCCGGCAGTTGGATTGCAAACACACTCGAAGAGATCTCCGGAGGCAGGATCGAGGTGGAGATGCTTGGCGAACACAGATCGGTGCTCGGGAGACTCCCCGGCTGGTCAAGTAACCGCTCCGCACCCGTGTTTGTCATTGGTGGCCACTATGACAGCGTCCAGAATGCGCCGGGTGCCAACGATGATGCTTCGGGCGTCGCAGCAGTGATTGAACTCGCACGAGTCCTATCCGCATACGAGTGGCCATTGGACATATACTTCGGCGCGTGGAACTCCGAAGAGATCGGCCTCCTTGGGTCAGAGGAAGTGGCTAGGATACTCTCCCAACGGCACATCAACATTCTCCAGTACTTCAACATCGATATGCTTCTTGTTGAAGACACTACAAAGCCGAGTGACCAACGTGTCTGGGGAATCTACAATAGTGCAGCCAGGTTTCATGAGAGCAGGCTGTTTGTAGACCTGATTCGAATGATGAGTCATAACTATGGTATGGACTTGGTGTGCCCGCGCTCCTCGGGAATGGACTCGCTCTGGTACCACTCCGACCAGTATTCCTTTGTTCAACAGGGTTTCAAGAACGCACTCTTCATGTTCGAGTCGGGCTTCAGTCGTGACAACGCCTACCACAGACCTGCCGACACTTGGGACAATCCACTCTATAACTACAGCCTTGGCACGGACACGACAGCTGCAATTGGAGCTGCCATCGCATTCACAATGTCAGGCGCCTATGACAAACCGACCAGCTTGAGATTCAGTGGCACACTCAACCCGGGAGCGGAGGAGAAGTTTCTCTTCGTCAACTCAATCACGACCGAGGTAGAGGTCAATGCGACATGGGCCGGTGGTGGACTTGACTTCAGTGTCGGTGCCGAGTATACTTCGCTCAACTCATCATCATTCACACAATCATCCGACTGGACTCAGGTCTTGACTGCTCAGACCGAGTGGAACGGACTCCACAGAGTGACTGTCAAGAATCATGGGGGCGAACCGGTGACATTTGAAATGACAGTCGAGTATGAGTCAGATCTGAATGGCAACAACATTATCGACAGCAGCGAGTACTGGATGGACTCCTTCTTCGTGACGCGGGACAGCGACTCAGATGGGCTGAATAATCTCCTCGAGAAGGAGATTGGCACCGACCCGTACAAGACCGACTCAGATAACGACAGGATGCCAGATGGTTACGAGTACTTCAATGGACTCGACCCGCTGGTGGCGGACGGTGATCTTGACCCGGATGGTGATGGCATCACGAACTTCTACGAGTACCTGAACCAGACGAACCCTCAGTCAAGTGATACCGACTCGGACCTCATGCCCGACCTGTGGGAGATCGAGCACAGCCTTGACCCGCGGACAGGCGATGCGGATCGGGATCCTGACGGGGACTCCATCACAAACCTTCAGGAGTATCTGCGGGGGTCTGACCCACACTCATACGACCTGTACTTCCTCATGCTCCCCGGCCCCGCGTCCATCTTGCTTGGCGGAGTCATCGGAGCTGCATGCGTGATATCGATTGGAATTGTAGTGATGCGGAGGAGACCGTGACAGGGCCCGCTCGAACGCTGGCAGCATCCGAGTGTACAGCTGCACACTATGTGAAGGTCCTCATGACGAGGTCCCACCGGTGCTGCACGAAGGCCTCTAGCTCAGCCAGTTTCTTGTCATCTCGTGTGGGCTTGAAGAGATGCGCGAATCGGCCCTGAAGCTTGAGGAACTCGTCGATGGGCTTTCTCTTTGCAGGGTCGCGATATCTCTCACTAACAGGGTCCAGCTTGAACTCCTCTCCAATGCGCTCCCACATTATCCAGTAGCCGGTCTCGACAGCCAACTTGCCAATCTCGACGCCCTTCTCAACAGGGTAGTTCCACGCTTGAGGACAGGGCAGGAATATGTGAATGAACTTCGGTCCGCGTATTCCCCGTGCTCTCTGAAACTTCTCGTAGAGGTCTCTTGGATACGCAGCGTTGGCGGTCGCCTGATATGCTGGCTCGTGAGCAGCAACGACAAGGTCCAGTAGCTTCTCAGGTTCGGTCTTGCCATGCCAGGTCGTTGATGTCTGGGCGTGCAGGGGTGTGGCTCCAGAGCGCTGTGTACCGGTGTTGGAGTAGACCTGGTTGTTGTAACACACGTAAAGAAAGTCCGTCCGCCGCTCAAATGCACCACTGAGTGCCTGAATCCCTATGTCGAATGTCCCGCCATCACCGGCCCACACCATCACGGTGGTGTGGTCGTTCCCCTTTGCCGCAAGGGCCGCTCGCACGCCGCTCGCAGTGGCTGCCGCTGCAGCGAAGCCTGTGTTGAGGACAGGCACCGCAAGCCCTGTCTTGGGCCACAGGGACTGCACAACACTGGTGCAGCAGGCAGGGACGACCTGTATGACATCTCCTTCCAGAGCTTTGTGCGCGTGTCGAAGAGCGACCATGTCCTGGCAGCCGGCACACGCGGCATTGCCCTTCAGCACATATTCCTCGAGAGGCATCTCCTTTATGGAAACCATTGCAATCACCACAAGTCGTGCCAGGTCTCTTCGCGACCAAGCTCACCCTTTTCCATGGCGTTCCATGTGTCCATTATGATCTCCTTGATGTCAGCCACAGTGACATCGCGCCCTCCCAGACCACCAATATAGCTCTTTACGAGCGGACGGTGTTTCATTGGGTAGAGCGCTGCCCGGATATCGTTCACCACTGGCCCACCAAAACCATAAGACACGCTACGGTCGAAGCTTGCAAATGCCTTGACTCTTCCACCCAGTTCTCGGATTCTCCTGATGGGGAATGGCCTGTACATCCGAATTCTCGCATTTCCGACCCTGTAGCCCTCTTCACGAAGCTGGTCGATTGCGTCCTTCGCCTCCGCCCCGATGGTTCCCTGGGAGGTGAAGATCACTTCGGCATCCTCGCATTTGTAACAGTCAATTGGGCCTCCGAAGTGCTTGCCGAAGAGCTTCCTGTATTCCTCTTCGAGCTCTTCATAGACCGCCTGCGCCGCAAGGGCCCCCTCGTGCATCTGATAGCGAAACTCCTGATAGTACTCGGGAAACACGATGTTGCCGTGAGAGACCGGATTGGCAGGGTCCATCACCCAATGAGGTGGCTTGTACGGCGGCAGGAACTTGTCCACCTCCTCGGGTTCGAGGTAGTCGTAGGAGGAGACCGTGTGGCTCAACACAAATCCGTCCGCGTTGACCATCACGGGCATCAGCACTCGTGGATCCTCTGCAAGCCTGAAACTCTGGATTATGGTGTGATAGAGCTCGTCAACACTCGCGACGTAGAATTGAATCCAGCCTGTGTCCCTCTTTGACATTGAGTCGTCATGGGTCACATGGATGTTCCAGCTGGGACTCACAGACCTGTTGATGTTCGCGAGTACGATGGGGAGCCGTGCCGCCGCCGCCCAGTGGAGTGCTTCGTCCATGTAGAGCAGACCGTTGGAGGAAGTCGCAGTGAATGCCCGTGCCCCAGTCGAGCTCGCGCCAATGCAGGCGAACATCGCCGAGTGCTCAGACTCCACTCTGATGAACTGGCCCTTGTAGATTCCCTCTTCATTCAGATATGCCACTTGCTCAGGGACAGTCGTTGCAGGTGTGATGGGGTATGCAGCCACCACTTCCACTCTTGCGGACACTACCGCTCTGGCAGCAGCATAGTTGGCGCTCATCAGTTCTGTCTTCATGTGTCTGCCTCCTCACCCACACCTGTTCTGACCATCTCGATACACTTTCTGGGGCAGACCTGAGCACATATCCCACAGCCCTTGCAGTAGTCAAGATCAATGTGGGGGGTCCCGTCCTCATCCACAGAGATTGTCGCTTCGGGACAGTGCAGCCAGCAGGTGCGGCACTTGCTGCAGTTCTCATGGTCTATTATGGGGTCGAACGTCCGCCAACTCCCTGTCTTTCCTGTGGACCCAATCACAGGTAGCGAATAGGAAGTCTTCGGCATGTCGGCCCTGCTCTTTGGTTCGGTGTTTACCTCGTTGACCAAGAGAATTGACCTCGTGAACCTTGACAAGAGCGGCTCCGGCTGTAAATGACTTAAGTGTTGTGTTCAGACCGAGGCGACTGTGACATCGTTCGCGCTGACACAAGTCGTCAGTCGAATCGAAGTGCAGTGTAGCTCAGGGCGGCATAGCTCCACAACCATACCAGCTGAACAATCGTCAAACTTCAACACGACCATTCTCGACCAGTTCACAAGCGAGACCAGACATTCGAGGAGTGACCGCTCCAGTCGCACCATGCACATTAACACATGTCTGTCGCATGACTCACCTATTCCGTCCCCAGTCAACACTTAAGTGTAGACGCCATTTTGGGGTCCTGTAGTGAGCATATGGACTTCAGAGTAACCATGGTACAGATGCCGTGCAATGAGAGTGACCCTCATGAGAACAGAGCCAGGGCAAGATGGTTGCTGGATGGATACAGACCGGTGTCCGAACGGGAGTTCATCATTCTACCGGAGCTGTTCGACATCGGGTTCCGCCACTCCGACTACAAGGACTGTGAAGCGGGCGTACCAGGTCCCACATCGGAGTTCATGGAGTCCCTCGCAGCTGAAACCGGAGCGTATGTTGCGGCGACAGGGATAGAGCAAGCCGGCAATAGCAAGTACTACAATACACTCGTAGTCGGTTCACCCTCAGGCAGGACGGTCGCAGTGTACCGTAAGATACATCCCTTTCAAGAAGAGCGTCATGTGTTCCTTGGAGGGGACCGGATTGTCGCCTTCGAGGCGAGGGGACTGAAGGTGGGCGTACAGATCTGCTATGACATACGCTTTCCAGAGGTGACACGGAGGATGGCTCTTGAGGGAGTACAGCTCGTCCTCATTCCGGCAGCCTTTCCCGACCCCAGGTCCGCTCACTGGAACACACTCCTCGCAGCGCGTGCCATTGAGAACCAGCTGTATGTCGCGGCTTGCAACAGGATAGGTTACGGCTTCGATGGCAAGACCTACTTCGGTCACAGCCAGATGGTGGACCCCTGGGGTGTGGTTCTCTCGCGCCCAAACTCGGAGGAGCGAGTACTCAGTGCGACTGGTGACACAACCGCGATAGACTATGTTCGACGCCAGATAACCTGTCTCGCGGACAGGTCCGGTAAGAGCTACGACCAAGTCCAGTGGTACTATGAGTAACGACAGTGAACACAACCGTTAAGTGGAGCCCACAGCAACGGAGAATGGAGCCAGGCAAAATGACTAGGACTGCTGAGGAGATAAAGGACGCCGTCAGGGACTGGTTCTCCAGAGAAGGCATCAAGGTGGAGAGCATATCCAACCCGCGGGCTGAGTTCTTGTTCAAGGTCAAGTTCATGCGTTTCTTCTTCACCGTGGTCCGTCCCAATGACCAGAGGTATATTCAGATTGAGAGTCAGGTCCTCATATCCCCTCAACACCTGAAACTGCTGACTGTTGAGAAGATGCGCCAGTTCCAGATCAGTGCCATGAAGTTCAGCTTCTCTCAGGACGTGCTGCTTGGCTTCGTCGAACCACGACCCGGACAGCCCGGACCTCAACCACCCGGACCGGGCTTCGTCGTCTCTGAGAGACTCTATGACGATGCCTTCGGCGAACACAACCTCTGGCGCACAATACGCCGTGTGCATGATGCCGTCGACATGGTGATTCATATCCTCAACGACGTGACGGGGCAGACGACTCAGAAGCCTCACGAAGAGCCGGAGAGCGGGCCGTCCTACTATACCTGAGCACAGACTCTGTTTCCCAATACTGCCCGCCTGCGTGCAGACTGTACCTGAAAGCCGACGATTAATCGAACAGCCCTCTCCATAAGAAACCTTCATATCTCCAGTTTCCGGAGGACCAGTCGAACATCGCTCTCGCAGGTGACATACATATAACCAGCATTGGTGCTTGGTTTCCTGACGACTGGTGCACTGCCCGAGGTCATGACGGACTATGAACACTCATGCCCCACATACGCTGACAATAAGGATTGACACGACAGTGAGTCTTCATGCCAACCGCATTTGGGAAGCAGGCGCTCAGTGCCCAAGAGGCTCCTTGACGCTGCCCGCCCAACGGTGGACGCCACAAGGTCAGATTCGCGTCATGCTGTTCGCGTCTGAGGAGGGAGCGTCTGAGTGAAGAGGCTTGTTGTCGTACTGGTATTTGTGGCAGCGCTCGTGTCAATGCCTGTCACACCCGTTGCACTCCCCACTGACGGCATCACCGCATCCTCCACCCCCACACTCGACCCGTATGAGGGGCCTGTCACACTCCTCTCACAGGCCGGTGCGTCCGGCGCAGACATGGCCGGCGTCGCTTATATGTCCCGCACACTGACCGGGCAGCAGCTTGCCATCCTGAACACCTACGCCACACCCGCTGCACACAACGGGACGCTTGACCTCTCCACCCACCTGATACCCGGGTGGACACTGTACAGGGTCGACATGAGCCTTCAGTCGCTCACCGCACTCCCTGAGAGAGCTGTCGTCGGTGTGCCATCGCCGGACAATAGTACCAACTTCGCAATACGCAAGTATGATACCGACACCTACTACAGCCAGTTGGCGCAGGGCTTCTACAACAGGCCGCATGATGGGCGACTGGCCAACTACTCGCTGTACTATGACTCTCCCATATACGACCCCAGCACGTATGGCACCGCCTACTTTGTGGTCCGGTCTGCGCCCTCTGCCACCAACATGACCGTTCCAGTGGCCATAGACGACAACGGGGGCACATCCAGGTGGGTCACGGTCTCAGTCACTCAGAGCGTGACTCTCTCGGCCAACACACAGTACTTCACCGTGATTGACGGCTCCGCACTCGTCGAGGTGTCTGACTATTACCCGACGATTCGGTGGCGGGCGGAGCCCTCAACAGGCTCATTCGACACATACCGATACGACACATCACCACCCCCGGGGTGGAGAGGCCCACTGAATGGCTACGAGGCGTATCTGCGCTACGTCTACACTCCATGGAACACGACGTCTGGGTCAGCACTGACCTTCTCCGACCCGCAGAGGACTGCGCTGCGAGGCAACTCCACACCGCTGTCGGGGTCCACATGGTCGTTCACCAGTGCATCGAACAACATCACACTGTTGCGGTTCGACTCGAACCTGTCCGTCACGGTCGGTCACAGCATGACCCTGTGGTACTCCAGGTCTGTCACAACGAACACGCTCTGGGACGTCCCGACGTCCGGTCAGGCGGTGACATGGAACCAGACTCTCACGCTCAGCTACCCCTCGATTCCCACAGGGACGGTCTCTCGGTTCGTCAACCTGACGCGGATGACCGACTGGACGCCCACCGGCCTCTATCTGGGGACCTCCACGACTGACCATGACGAGTACACGCTGTACGGAAAGACGGTAGTCTGTGCAACCATGGGCAATGGCACCTGGACAATGGCCTACTCCGCCCACAACTATGTCACGGCCATAGACTCAGCCGCCTCCGTGGTGATGACCGGAGCTCTTGGCACGACGACACACTTCAGAGACGCCATGTCCGTCCCTGTGACCACCGGGAGTTCGAACCTCACTGTCTGGAGGGGTGGCTCAGTGGTGTCCAACCCGGCAAATGAGAGCGAGGCCGATGGCACTCGGGCCTACTCTTGGGTCCCAACCTCATGGGGCGTCACACAGAACGGTCTCTATCGGATAGAGGTGTTCTGGGCGAACGGCACAGAGGCAGGGTATCGTACGCGGGACGTGGTGGTCTACTATCCGACGACACTGACCGCCACACAGAGCGCCATTGCAGCCCACACCGACAGCACCTTTGACATTCGAGTCTACTACAATGACACCTTCACTCCACAGGGCCTGACGGCGCCTGCAGCTGCCGTGGTGTACTCGTTCGACGGAGGACCCAACACAGCGATGACCGACCTGTCGAACGGCACATGGACCGCCACGGTCTCGACAGCGGGCAAGACCTCAGGAGCATACACGGTCTCAGTGTATGCATCAGGTTACGCCCTGCAGAATCAGACGACTGATATTGATGTACAGCTCACTTATGACACGCAGTCGCTGGCAGTGAGCTGGTCGAACGGCAACACAGTCACATATGTGGACAGCACCCGACTGGTGGTCGCCTACAGGTCTCTGAACGGCACGCCTGTGCCCGATGCAGTGGTCAATGTGACCGACGGCACCACCTACTGGACGCTCGCATGGTCGGTCTCAAGCGGGACCTACAACTTCACGTTCGACGGTGACATGGACCCGCCCGGTCTTGGTGCTCACGCTCTGACCATCAACGCGTGGAAAGCGGGGTATCAGGCACGGACAGCCGCCACCTCTCTGACGATCAACACCGCCCCCACAGGCATGACGGTCTCATGGCAGCCAGCGAACGTGACCATCTACTACACCGAGTCGCTCAACCTGACCGTGGACTACACGTACTCAGGTGGCGATGTCCCGAGCTCGGGTGCTCAGGTCAATGTGACGATTGGCACGCACTTCTACGTTCTCACCTACACGGGCACGGTCTGGGTGGCCACCATACCGGGTGGTGACCTTGGACCCGGCACATTCACGGCGGACATCAGCGCGTGGCGACACGGCTACGACCACGCCACGAACACCACGGTCGGCATCACTGTGAAGCCAAGTCCCAACATGTTCTGGGTGGTGTGGGAGCCCTCCGGCCCCTCAATGACCTATGCGGAGACGCTCAACATCACAGTCTGTTACACCTACGCATCGGAACCAGTGCCGGGGGCCACGGTCCGGCTGTACCTGAATGGCAACAGGGTGTATGACCTTGTGCTTGGAGGGGACAAGTTGTGGCACCTGTCCCTCTTGGGACCTGTCGTTGGGCTTGGAACATGGAATGCGACGGTACTTGCCAACAGTTCCGGCTACGACACTGGACGGGACGAGCGTGTCCTCACCGTCACTGTGGACACCTGCACACTGACCCCGAACTGGGTCTCCACAAGCATATACTACACGCATCAGACTCAGCTCAACGTGACGATACGGGACTCTCTGGGCAATGCACTGCTCGGAGCGCTTGTGAATGCGAGCTTCAACGGTGCCAACTACACCATGACCCATGTCTCACACGGTCTCTATCGACTTATGCTCAGTGGTAGTGTCGGCCTCGGCTCCTACCCCATCAGGGTCTATCTGCTCCAGTATGGCTATGTCAACTCCACCACCGATGTGTCACTCGATGTGATTGACACACCCACTACGACCACAGTCAGTCTGATCTACACGGGTCATGACGGACAGCAGTGGGCGACACTGTACAATGACGGTGGCCTGCTCATCCGGATATACTGCGAGGATGTGGACGCCAATCCACTCACGAGCCTGACAGTGACAGTCACACTGAACTCCAGCGTGTATCCGACCACCAACCATGGGAACGGGACGTACACATTCACAGCACAGGCGACGCTGTTTGGCATCGGCACCACCATGGGGAGCGTCCAGTTCACTGTCTATGGCTACGAGGACGGCAACGAGCCTGTCTCATTCTCAGTCCTGCCGGTGCCGACCCACATCACCACCAGCATCCCGGTCCCTGCAACGATGTACCTGAACCAGACCATTGTCATCTCACTCCAGTACATAGACAACCACACCGGACTGGCCATTGATGCGGTCAGTGTGAGCATGGTCTGGGACGGCGCCCACACATGGGAGAAGACCGGAGTGGGGACTTACAACGTCACCTTCTCCTCACAGTCGCTGTCACTCACACAGCACGCATTTAGCGTGACACTGACCCGGACGAACTACTCGACATCTGTCTTGAGCCAGACGGTCCTTGTCCGTGCGGTCCGTACGAGCCTTGTGGCAGCAGCGTCCTACTCGCAGTATGAGTACGAGCTGATTGAGCTTGCCGCCACGTACACCGACCTTGACCATGGCGTGGCCATCACTGGCGCCACAGTGACTGCGACGATAGGCACACAGGTCTACACGCTCACCCACATCGGAGGTGGTGTGTACAGCCACTCGCTCAACCTGACAATCACACCCGGCTCCGGGTATCAGGTCCAGTTCTCGGCTTCAGCACCGGGCTGCAGCACCAACTCCACAGTGTCCTCTCTGGTCGTCTATGCAAAGACGCGGGTATACATCACACTTGTGACCTTTGCTCCCGTTCAGGGTCAGTCAGTCACCGTCGGAGCTGAACTCCGTCAGAACGACACCAACACCCCGGTGTCACAGGCGGTGCTCGAGTTCTGGATTCTGGCCCATCTGAGAAACGGTACCGAGGTCTCTGCGGTCCTCACAGCAACCACCAACGCACAGGGATACGGCAGTCAGGCATACACAGTGCCCTTTGAGGCGGTCAGTGTGGACATCACAATCTACTACGCGGGTCAGGACTCCATATGGTGGGCGGTCTATGCCGTCAAGTCAGTCACCGTGCTTTCGCAGCCCTCACTTCTGCTCCTATTCCAAAATCCCGTAATCCAGTTGGCCCTCATCTCGGTCTTTGTCACGGTCGTGGCTCAGATGGCCTACAACCGGAGAGTCAAGCCGAAGAAGATTGCAGCACTAGCAAAGCTGAAGGCGCAGCTGAAGGCGTTCAAAGACCTCGGAGCCCTTCGCCACTTTATGGCCGTATATGCTAACCGTGGCACCTGCGTCTTCTATTACCCATTCGGAGAGCAGAGGATCCAACCGGACCTCATCAGTGGCTTCATCTCTGCAGTCACCTCAGTCTATGGTGAGATCAAGGGCGACGGCGTGCAGGGAACACTCGAGGAGATTCAGTATCAGGGGCTTCGCGTGAACAGCTACAGTGGAAAGCACATCATCGGGATTCTCATCCTGGAGGGCGAGATGTCCCCCCTATTGCGCGAGCGGCTCCAGTTCTTCGTGGAACTCTTCGAGAGTCAGTTTGGTAACTACCTTGATGACTGGACTGGACTGATCGACTGCTTCGACCCTGAGTGGATAGTCTCAACTCTCAATACCACACTCAACTACAAGTGGCATCTTCCGCACAGGTTCGGGCATGTTGGAAAGCTCAAAGGCCTGGAAGGCAAGGTTCTCGAGGCTGTGGGAAAGATGCTTGACGAAAGAGGAGAGTTTCTCTTCTCAAGAGTACTTGAGCCTCTCTCCGACCAACTTCAGAGGACTCAGGCGGAGTTACTCAACATTCTGGTTCGCCTTGAAGAGTCTGGCGCAATCGTGCCAATCAGTGTTCAGACCGTGCTGCAGCGACAGGGTCTCGGCCTGCCAGGTATTGCTCCAACAATCCAAGAAGAGACAACAGGTGAGGCGAAGGAACCGATGTCCTCTTCTCAATCAACGGCTGATGAGATTGGGCGGGTCGAGCCAATCGCTGCTGCAGAACCAGCCAAGGGAGTCGCTCCCGTAGAAGCCTCGCATGAGACTCTCCCGCCAGACGCCGTGACTACCCGCAAGGAGGGCAGAGGCAAGCGCAGCACCCGCGCATCAAAGACTGATCACATCGAGACTCCCACCCCTGAGAGACCAGCTGAGGAAGTGCCCGCGCCGGAGAAGCCAGTCCCTGAGAGACCAGCTGAGGAGACAACCGCTTCTGCAAAGCCAGCTGAGGAGAAGCAAGTCGAGGAGAAGCCATCGTCTGATGCGGACGCATTTCTCCGTGATGTGGAGGTCTTGCTTTCAAAAGAGGCGGATTCAGCTGGACCCAAGTCTCAGACAAAGCCGGTTGACTCAGCTGAGGAGTTTGTGCGTGAGGTCGAGGACTTGCTGAGGAAGGAACCAAAGAAGAAGAAGAAGGGCAACAGGCCTGAATAAGACTTATGAGCCCACCGACTTGCAATCTCGCAGGAGTCAATCGGATTGTCGTGGACCGTCGAGAACTACTACATGATTGGATCACGCATCCTGTGCGTCGAGATCACAGCTCCGCTCATGGACTTTCTCTTCGTTGAGATTGACGACGTCAAGGAAGCATGGTTCGAGATGCTGCGCCAGTTCGCCAATGAGCGACCCGGCTACGAGTTGTCGTGGGCCATGGAACCAAGAGACAATAATGCGCTGGTCACAATTCGCATAGCAAAGGCAGGGCACCTTCAAGACTTCACCCGGCAGGAGGTCAGCGATGCGCTCACCGCCACAGACGCACTCTTCGACAGAGAGTCAGGTTCGACAAGGAAGGCGCCAGCGAAGCGCAAGTCATCACATTCCTCTGCCTAGCACAGGCACAGTACTGCCACCGTCTGGGATGACTGCTACTGTAGAGTCCTGTCCGGCAATGGTCAGAGCAACCTCGACACCCTCGTCAGGGTCCTTCACATGTTCTGAGTGAAGTCGTTCAACCACCATGCCCGCCCTCAGCCTCGTACACAAGACTACTCTGCGCGACTCGAGGACTCGCCAGAAGTACCAAGCCTTCTCCATGCCCTCGAGATACCTCAGTTCGGAGGAGAGGAGCACTTCGGAGGAGGAGCTGTTTTCGGACACCCCTCTCAGAAACCCGTCCGGGCCGCACCCCTGTGAACACTCAGTTACCAGTACCACGACACCGTCTCGTCGCGTTGCGGCGACTCCAGCCGCCAGTGCATCCACCGAGTCATAGAGCGTCAAGTCCCTCGGTGTGCCGCCTGCACTGACAACCGCAATGTCGAACAGACGGGGAATGGATGCCTCAGCAAGCCCTCTGCAGGAGTTCAAGTCGTCACACCATGCACTCTCCGGACTTCCAACTATCAGCTTTGTGCAGTTTCCAGTCCAGTCTGGGATCGAGTTCACCGCGAGACACGGACCGGCCATAATCGCGCACTCGACGGCGTCCCTTGCACACGGCGTGTCTGTACTCAGTAGCCCCATGTTGCCGAGTGCCAGCCGCCTGTTCTTGATACGACTCCGCTCTGCAGCAAGCCCAGGGAGGATGGACACCGGACCCGCAGAGACCCCTGTTATGAGACTTGGCCTCGCTGAAGCAATCACAATCCTGACATCGGACTCGACATATGTTCTGTCTAGCTCAACTGGTGTGGAATATGAGGCGGTCTGGCCAATACTCACTACCTCCTCCGACCGTGAAGGGACATGCGTACTCACATGACAGCCTAGCTCCTCAATCTCCTCTGACAGCGCCCTTGGCAGTTCCACCATCAGTCCAGAGTCCAGAGTTGACGTGATGACGACGTTGGTGTTTCGAGGCCGCACCCCTCTTGAGACAAGATACGACTGGACTGCAGACAAGACCGTGCCACCTGCGCTA
Source organism: Candidatus Thorarchaeota archaeon (assembly GCA_013388835.1). NCBI lineage: Archaea > Promethearchaeati > Candidatus Thorarchaeota > Candidatus Thorarchaeota archaeon. Next base: position 19,537 of record JACAEL010000017.1, read on the forward strand.
ATCCATCCGGGATTGTCAAGCACAATGCATCCCGATTTGTCTGGCTTCTCAGCCTCACTACCACCAAAGATGCCCCAATGCTGCTCCAGCAAGGCCCATACATCCATCTTGACCTCCGGCAGGGCTGAAGCACTCATGGGCAGTATCTCAGCAAGACTTCTGCATCTGTCCTTGTCAAGTCTGAGGAAACCCTCCCCGTACTTCGGGTCTAGACTCATTCTCCGATTCATCATGCTGTCTGAACGGCCCTCCTCTTAAGCTTAGCAGGTCCTCTTGCCGTTGGTTGAGGAGCTCACAGGTGGTATTAATTAGTGATTGATTTCGCCGACACTTGAGGAACATGATGGTGGTGTCAACTTGAGGAGTGCAGACTGGGCGCTGGTCATCAGCCTGCTGTTGCTGCTGCTGTACTGGTTCGCAGGCTCGGCCCTGCCGTGGATGGCGAGCCCGACTGTCCTCGTCTATCAGTGGCTTCTAGAGTTCTCATTAATGTCCGGGTACTTGGGTGCAGCAGTCATCTCCTTCTTCGGCAATGCGACTGTGCTATTCCCGTTTCCATACGTCGGAGTGCCCTACATCCTGGGGGGAGTCAGGGACCCGGTGACCATGCAGTTCGTCTTTGACCCGATGGCAATCGGTCTGGCGGCAGGAGCCGGTGCCGTCACAGGAGAGATGACAGGCTATCTCCTTGGCTATCTGGGAGGAGAGGTCTCTCCAAAGAGCTCGGCGGCAGTCCGTTCCTTGATGTCGTCACATCCCAGACTGATCCCAGCGGTGCTCTTCCTCCTTGCAGCAACACCCATCCCCGATGACATGGTGGTCGTCCCTCTCGGTCTTGCCAAGTACGACTGGAGACGTGTGCTTGTCCCGCAGTTACTTGGCAAGTGCTTGTTCCTCACAGGGGTCGCATGGGCAGGAAGAATTAGTCTGGGCTGGGTTGATTCAATCCTGTGCTCGCTTGACCCAACAAATCCGGTCTCACGGGCTGTCGAGGTCGTGGCGATTGCACTTATTGTCGTGGTGATCTACTTCGGTGTGAGGTCCGGCGGACAGACACTCTCCTTCACAAGCCGGACGGAGTGACCGACGTGGAAAGAGGACTCTGCAGACCGAATCGAATCACAACTCACACAGGGCATTTACGAGTTGGCGAGTTGTCGTACTTCTGACGGACGACTGCCCCGGCTGACGCTGAAACCGATAGACCAACATGAAGGCCCACTTCTGCTCGCCGGGCAGGGCATGGAGCGGCCGGCTGAGCCGCTCCCGCGCTGTTCATCTTCAAGTGGTGAACAATCGAAGTATGCTGGAGTTAATGCAGACCTAGGCGGGTCTGAACGCCAGATAGGTCTTCCCAGACTTGCCCTGCACATAGTCGAGGACAAGCCTAGTACCAAGCTTCACTTCCTGTGGCTTCAGTGGATCAAAGCCCGCCAGCCTTGCTGCCACCCGAGCTCCCTCGTCAAGTTCGACTATGGCAACAAAGTATGGGGCCTCAGCGACGAACTCGTCGGGAGCCACATGTATCACAGTAAACGAGACCAGTTTCCCCTTGCCTGAGACGCTCGTCCACGTCATCTTGCTGCCACCACAGGCGTAGCATACTCCCAGCGGTGGAGCAATGACCGCTCCACAGTCCATGCACTTGTATGCCTGAAATGCTCTCTCGGCAATCTTCTTCTTGTACTTCTCTACGCTAGGCAGTTCGCTCATGCATCAGCCCTCCTGAATACGTTACACACGCATGTTGCACCCGTCCCACCGAAGTTGTGCTGTATGCCGGTCGTGTGGTTGGCGACCTGATTCTTGCCGGCCTCTCCGATTAGCTCTCTGTACACGACCACGGCCTGTTTGACACCAGTTGCCCCCACTGGGTGACCCACCGCCTTGAGACCTCCGTCAGGGTTGATTGGTCTGTCCCCATCCAGTGCAGTCACGCCATCTCTGACGGCCTTGGCACCCTCGCCGGGCTTGAAGAAGCCTATGTCCTCACTGGCGATTATCTCCGCAATGGTGAAGCAGTCATGTACTACTGCGAAATCCATGTCCTTGGGACCCAGTCTGGCCATGTCGTAGGCCATCTTGCTTGCCTTGACCGACGCCTCAAAGGAGGCAAGCTCGGTCCTGCCGGAGATGTTCATCGAGGCCGAGGCTTGTCCCGTTCCCACGATGCGCACGGGCGTGTCCGTGTACTTCTTGGCAACGTCAGCCGACGTGAGTACGACAGCCGCAGCACCATCGGAGATTGGAGAGCAGTCGAACAGCTTCAGCGGCCATGCGATGTACCTTGGTGTGAGAGCCTTCTCAAGAGTGATCTCCTTGTTGAACTGAGCATACGGGTTGGTCGAGGCGTTCTTGTGTGCCTTCACAGCCACTAGCGCCATATCCTCTTCCGTGGTCCCGTACTTCTGCATGTGTGCGACAGCTGCCATACCAAATACCCCGGGGAACGTGAGCCCAATCCCTGATTCGAAGTCGTCATCAGCTGCAGCAGCAAGCGCCTCTGTTGCCTTGCTTGTGGGAACCCCGGTCATCTTCTCGGCTGCGGCCACCAGCACGACGTCGTAGAGCCCTGACTCTATGGCCATGATTCCGGCCCTCAACGCGGTCGCACCAGACGCACACGCTGCCTCGTGTCGAGTCGCCGGCAGTCCGCGCAGACCCGCGAAGTCAGCCAGCAACGGTGCAGTATGACCCTGATGTACAAGCATCTCCGGTATGAAGCTCCCGACGAAGACAGCTTGGATGTCCTTCTTGGGGATGTCCGCATCGACTGTCACGCGGTTCACAGCCTCTGCAAACATCTCTCTGAGCGTGACACCTTCTAGCACACCGAACTTCGTCTGTGCTCCACTCACAATGCAAGTCCTCTTGAGCGGCACTTCGGTTTTCCCTCGTGATTGAGAATGAGCTGCGTCAAGAATTGCACCTAATAGGAGTATCGCTTCAACTGACTCCCATCAGTATGTCACAGAATGGACAACTGATTTAAGCCACGAGACAAGCGACGAGGCCGGTCGAATACTATGGACTTTGGACTATCGGATATGGAGAAGAAGCTCTTCGAACGAGCAAAGCAGTTCACGCGCGAACACATCACGCCAAAGGCAGCCGAGCTGGAAAAGCGTGGAGAGTTCCCAATGGAAGTTGTCCAGAAGGCGTATGAGGCCGGTCTCATGAACCTCCACATACCAACGGCGGCAGGCGGCCCGGGACTGTCTCTGCTCTGCGAAACGCTGGTCTCTGAAGCAACCGGCTATGGATGCGCTGGACTTGCGACAAGCATAATGTGCAACAACCTTGCATTCGCGCCGCTTGTCATCGGTGCCACGACTGAGCAGTTGCAGAAGTACGTGCAGCCCCTGATCACTGGGAAACAAGTCAAGTTCGGAGCCTTTTGCCTGACCGAGAGGAAGGCCGGTTCCGATGCTGGTGCGGTTGCGACCAGAGCTGTACGTGACGGCGACGAGTACGTCATCAACGGGGTGAAGTGTTTCATCACGAATGGGCCTCAGGCGTCGCTCTTCACGGTCTTCGCCTCGACACAGCCAGAGCTCAAGAACAAGGGCATCTCTGTGTTCATGGTGCCAAAGGGCAAAGGAGTCAAGATTGGCCATATTGAGAACAAGGTTGGTCAAAACAACTCAGTCCAGAGTGAAGTAATATTCGAGGACGTCCGGGTGCCACAGGAGTGCCTGGTGGGCAAGGAGGGTGAGGGATTCAAGATTGCCATGAAGACACTCGACAAGACTCGTGCAGGCATTGCTGCCATCGCAACAGGCGTGGCCCAGAGAGCCGTGGACGAGGCCGCAAGGTTTGCAAACGTCCGACAACAGTTCGGACAGCCCATTGGAATGTTCCAAGGCATCAGCTTCATGCTGGCAGACATGGGTGCCAGGACGGAGGCAGCCAGGCAGCTCACAAGATATGCAGCTTGGCTTGCAGATGCTGACGCACCGGTCTCAAAGGTGTCAGCATATGCCAAGTTCTTCGCATCCGATGCTGCGATGCAGAACGCAATCGATGCAGTGCAGATAATGGGTGGCTATGGTTACCTCGATGAGTATCCTGTGGCGAAGCTGATGCGCGACGCAAAGCTGCTGCAGATATACGAAGGCACCAACCAGGTTCAGCGGGTGGTTGCTGGTGGTGCTGTGATAAAGGAGGGCGCAGGTCTAGACACTGGCTTCCATGTCAAGTATCCCGGCCGTGACGCACCTATAATGTAGTACGCGAAGAGAGAAATCCAGGTGGGGTCTCCTGTGACACGTCCGGCGACCCCGCCCCGTCTCATTCGGCGAGTGCTGCTGTTTCTGCTATCATATCCCAGAGTCGGGCGTGCTGTCTCGACACTCCTCGGAGCACTTGAGGTCCCACTTCTGGACACAATCTCGTTTCTGGAGCAGCACACCCGTGTCTCATTCTGCACGATGATGCGAAGTTTCACGAGAGTCTACGGCAGTCGCGTGATTCCCCTCGATGTCACACTCGGTCTGACCCCGGTTCTATCACCGACCGAGGAAGTGCTCCAGCTGGTACAGCGTGTCGAGAGTCTTGCGATAGGATACTGCTACTGCCGGACAAAGTACAGAAACTGTCAGAACGAGCTCTGGACTTGTATCCATGTGGGGACGGCTCAGAGCATCACAGAACTCTCAAGGCGACTGCCGATGAGACCGGCCAGTCTGCAGGAAGTCGAGGACCTGATCAGAAGGTGCGACCGTGCCGGGCTTGTGCATCAGCTCATCACCGCCCCGACGAGCCAGTATGTCTACGTCATCTGCAATTGCTGTCCCTGCTGCTGTGTAATGCTCCGTAGCGCAATTCGATATGGAGTGAAGAACACCGCCCTCGCCAGCAGTTTCATTTCCGAAGTGGACTTTGCAAAGTGCACTGCGTGTGGGGAGTGTGTACGGCGATGTCACTTCGGGGCCAGACAACTGAGTGACAAGAGACTCACTCACATCCCGGAGCTCTGCAGCGGGTGTGGGCTGTGCGTGAGCAGCTGTGCCGCTGGTGCGACGAGACTTGTCAGGCGGCAGATGTGGCTCCAGCTATCTACTTAAGAGCGATTTCCACGAGACCGCCACAGTCATCTAAGGAGACCGGTCAACTTGGACGATAATGAGACCCTGAAGACCATCAGAGAGAGGCGAGCCATTCGGGACTACGACACAGCACGGGATGTCCCGGACGAGCTGATTCGCAGAATCATTGAAGCCGGTGGGTATGCGCCCAGTGCAGAGAACCAGCAACCGTGGAGGGTCATCGTTGTGAGAGACCCCGAGCTACGAAAGTTCATTGGCCAGATTGCGGTTGACAGGACGGTACAGCTCTTTGGGAGGGCTACACCACGGCAGGAACTTGAGCGGCGTCTCAGCTACATCGAGTCGAAGGCGTCGTTGGAACGGACAATAGAAATACTGATCACGGGACAACGCTTCGAGTATATCAAGGGAGAAGCAAAGACCAACGGAGCCCCGGTCCTTCTTGTCCTGGCTGTCGACCAGACTCATGTGGGCAACTCACAGCCTACACTTCGCGGTACCGGTGGGGTCTTTGGCTGGTCCGGACCAAGACATGCTGTGATTGCGGGTGCAATGATGATGCAGAACATGGCATTGGCAGCTGCGTCACTTGGAATCGGCAGCTGCGTCTCATCAGTGCAGTTGGACCACTTCGACGATGTCGGAGCGATATGCCAGAAGCTAGGAATCCCATTCCCTCACTGGGTACCAATTCTGTGTCTGACACTTGGATATGCAAAGGCTGAACGGACCCTCGGTCCACCTAGGCAGCCACCCGAGGAGATTGCCTTCTTGAATCACTGGGGAAAACCGTTCACCGTAGGGAGGCGATAGTCATGGAGACATTGGAGATTCTACGCACCGGTTTCGTGGCGTTCATTGACGGCCTCTGGTGGGGCCTGAGAGACAACGTGGGAGCCCTGTCCATGTATGAGGGGTTCTCGTCCGCGTTCAAACAGATGGGCAAAGAGATAGCGCAGCTGTCGGGAGGAAAGGGCCCTCAGGACGGGGCCAGAATCGCCGCCCTCGCCATGAACGCAATCGGCCTCGACGTTGGACAGGAAGGCAACAAGGTCACCGTGAGGTCCTGTCCCATATGGAACCGAATCCTTGAGCGTGGACTTGAATACGCCTTCCACATAGAGGAGATCTGCTGGCTGCCGATGATGCAGGGCATAGGAGAGGTGGTCGGAGCAAAGCCGTCGTGTGACGCATCACTGAGGCGCATACACCTTGAGAAGGCCAAAGTCGAGTACAAGGTCTCCAAGGCAGAGGAGGCGGCGAAGCAGGGCAGGATCACGCAGGAGGAACTGCAGAAGCAACTGGCGACGCTCAAAGACAGCCTCAAGCAGCTGCCCGCGGCTGGTGGGTATCACTTCGGGTAGAGAAGCCGAGGAGGTCGTGGACGCTTGGAGTCGCTTGAGAAAGCAGGTCTTGCAGTCAACTACAACAGGGTCAGCTCGACTCGTGGAAAATGCCTGCCCGCCAGAGTGCACATCTGGGATGAGACTCTTAGAGATGGAGAGCAGACTCCGGGCGTGGCGCTGACAGTAGACGAGAAGATCGAGATAGCCAAGATGCTCGATGACATCGGCGCTGCAGTGGTCGTCGTCGGTTTTCCTGCCGTTAGCGAGGCTGAGAAGAAGGCTGTGGCGGCAATTGCACGCGAAGGCCTGTCAAGAGCTGTCGTGGGCGCACCCGCAAGGGCAGTCATCACGGACATTGACGCATGCATTGAGGCGGACGTGAAGGAGGTGCCAATCTTCATCGCGACCTCCGACTTCCGACTCAAGTACCAGCTTCGTATGACAAGAGAGGAGATGCTTGACCGACTGGTAGAGTGCGTGGAGTACGCAACCAGCCATGGCCTCAGCACGACCTACATCGCAGAAGACTCTACGCGTAGCGACATGGACTTTCTCTGCAAGGCCTACCGTTCCGCCATTGACGCAGGCGCCAAGAGAATATGCATCGCCGACACGGTGGGGTTTGTTCGCCCAGAAGTCATGAAGTACATAGTCGCTGAGGTGAGGAGCAGGGTATTGAGTTCAGGCCGATACAACGTGCCGCTGTCAGTACACTGCCACAACGACTTCGGACTTGCCACAGCCAATACGCTGGCCGCTGTCGAAGAGGGTGTGACCTATCCTCACGTATGTGTCAATGGCTACGGAGAGCGCGCCGGAAATGCGCCGTTCGAAGAGGTTGTCCTCGCACTAGAGGAGCTCTATGGAGTTGAGACCGGCGTGAAGACCGAGAATCTGTATCGCCTGTCTATGCTCGTAGAGCGCCACTTCCGCATACCGCTCCCTCTACACAAGGCAATCTCTGGAGACAACGCTTTCAGGCACTCCAGCGGCATCCATTCGCATGGACAGCTTACACACTCGATGACCTACGAACCCATCAGCCCTCTGCGAGTGGGCAGGAAGCGAGAGTTCCATCTGGGCAAGTTTGTGGGACGACACTTTGTCGAATACCTCCTCAAGATGGGCGGGGTGAGAGCCACACCCGAACAGGTGCGCCAGATAACCGAGCGCGTCAAGGCCACTCATGAGGATCAGAAGACCGCTCAGTCCGCAGAGGCCTTTGACAGGCTCAAGTCAGAACTAAGCTCTCTGCGGACCGGGGTCTCAGAACGGCAGTTCTGGAGCATCGTCTTTGATATCATTTAGTGTTCAGTCTTCCACGCAGTCTGCGACTCATTAGAACGCCTGCGTCCATCACCAGCACTGACAGGATGAACAGGGAACCAACTAGCAAGAGGAAAGTGGTGTCAGTCAGCAACGCGGCCTGCGTTAGCCAGTAGTACACCTCGATGACCAAGAACACCGTGGCAACAAGAAGGCTGAGTTGGATGCCTCGCTGAAACACAGTGGTCACTCTGTTAGCAGCTCTTACCAGTGGCGGCAGCTCAGGCTTACTCCCGGTGGTTCCGACCCGTACGAACGCCTTCTCTGAGACCTGCTTCCTGACAAAGTCCTCCAGGTATTCTGTGCGGACCTTGGTCGGGTCCATCTCTATGAAGGTGCCTCTTAAGTACTTGAACGCGGCGCCTCCCGACAACACACCAAGCACCATCATCACGATGAAGAAGACTACAAGCTGCCAGAAAACGAAAGCGGCCAAGACGATGGCCATTATCACAAAGACGAATACGATGTCGAACAGCCCTCCGGCAGATTCAACGCCCCCCACAAACAGAAAACCAAGTCTTCTCATCACGGAAACATTCACCCACGTTGAGTAGACATCTGGGGATTCACCACTGCACAGGTACGCACCTATGTCCGGATCTACAGCCTCTTTGTTTCTGCCGTAGATACTGATACGAATCTTTTCCTTCGGCGTGCTCACTTCATGCGACCTCCAGTCACCACGGTACAAGTGTGCATAGCGCACTCTTATGCGTTGCTAGGCCTGCTCATGCAGACTTACTTTCAGTCTGCAGGGGATGTCTACACGACAATGACCATGTGACCCTTTTCACTCGCTGTGGCTCACTGACATGCCACATGAGGAACCTGCGGTCCAGACTCCCAGTGGGTCAGGTGAGAATCAGAATCCTCTTTGAAGGCGTTGAGAGTGACTGGTTTGAACTGCTGATGTGCTCCCCTGAAGAGATGACCGGTCTCGCCCGCCATTCGGGCTGGTCTTTGGGGCAGGTCATCGGACCGAGAAGTCTGTATGTCGTAGTTCTGGAGAAACATCACTAAGTAGAAGCTATCAATGCTTAATAGACGTCGGGAAGCAGCTTATTGCAATGACTGCTGAGACCAACCAAACGGGAAAGTGGGAGAGGCTGCGCGAGGCTGTCCTGAACCATGACGAAAGCCGCAAGTTCTCCATCGCCTACATCCTCGCGGCAGTTGTGCTCAGCATTGTCATCAGTCTATTCTGGCTTGTCGCTGTTGTTGCTGTACACTTTGCTCTTGACATGGTGAAGAACTACCACGATACTTCATCCTTGGTCCAGAGTACGAAGGACTCTGCCTATGCTCTAAAACTGGACATCTCCTTCATCTTCTTCGCACTTGCAGCCTCAGTGTATCTCAACGTCATGTTTGGCGTCGCGGGTGTGGCGAGAAGTGCACGGCTGTCACGGCTGCCGCGCGCTGGAACGCAGGTGAGTCAGGCACTGGGCGAGGAGGCACTCGGGTTTCAGCGTGTGATAAAGGGAGTCATGATGTCTGCGGATGACGTGGCGCAGTGCGCCAAAGGCGCAGCGAGGTTGAAGTCCGGAATCAATTTCAATCCTGAAAACCCGCTATACTCTGCCACTGGTTTCGTCGCGGAAGCACAGCACAACCCCTCATCCGATTGCCGTCGCTCAAAGGGCGATATCGCATCCATTCTTCTAGGTGTCATCTGTATCGGGCTCTTGATACTCGCTCCCGTCCTAACAGGCATCGACTACCTGTCCATTCTGGAGATGCTAGCCGATGAGCTCCAGCCGTTTCCTACGGGGTGAGGTAGGTCGACCTCACGGCATGACCAATCACTCTCATACGACCAACTGGTTCTCTCGTGCATATGCATCAGCTACAGTCATTGACGCATGCGTGAAGCCCCCTTATGCATTGAATGTGTATGATAACCTGAGAATGAGTCGCGGTGCGACAAGACAGGAGATGAAGCGACTGATGACGGAGGCGATGGCTCTTCTGGCGTTCATGCCTGTGCTGTCTACCATGCTGGCGATGGCCCTTCTTGCAGCGCGCTCAACTAGGACGCCCACGCCCGTGAGCGAAGATGCAAGAGCGAAGGTCGTCACAGCACGACCCGAACCTAGCCAGGGATGAAGTGCGGCAACTGACCTCTCTGATGAAGAGGCAGGCGGGAAGGGGGAGTCTCTCTATCGGTGTGTGAGCCTGGGAGCATCAGTCGCCCACTCCTGTCTGCGGTCACCGCAACTCTTCTCAAGGTGGCGGACCGAGGCCGTGGTGGTGGAGGAGGTAGGAGGGGGGGACCCTCTGAGGGCCAGTCTGCGGCTCTGGGATGTGCGCACAGACACAGCAAGGTCTTGTGACAACAACGATAGGGGTGGTCAGAGTCTGCAGGGCTCAACTGGTAGGAGGGGGGAGTTTTGAGGGCATGTTACAGAAAACAGGTTGCCCTGCGAGCCACCTGACCACCGCCTTCTATTGGGAGGAGGTTCCTAATAAGCAATGCTCCATCATTGGCCCCAACATGCGAACACAACGCAATCCTCTTGTGCGCCATGGAGGCCACGCAGGCACCGTGTAGACAATGGCCGAAGAACACCGCTACCAGATAAGGTCAAAGTGGATCAAGGACAGAATCGTCGAGATAAGTATCTCACAGAAACCGGACTTCAGAGTGGCCCCGCCTCTTGACTTTTGGTCAGAGGCTCCGGCGGACCTGCTGTCACCAGAAGACCTCTTTGTTGCATCAGCGGTGTCCTGCTACGGAGTGACGTTGGTTGGCACTGCATCGAGGTTTCATGCAGAGTTCACTGGCTTCACTGTCAGTGGCACAGGGACACTGAAGAAGGGAGAATATGGGTGGGAGTTCGACGAGATTCTCATCGACTCAATCGTGTCCGTCAAGTCGCTTGACGACAAGGCAAAGATGGAGAAGGCGGCTGAGAGAGCCCATCGCTACTGTCTGGTGTCAAACTCGATGAAGTGCCCAGTACGCCTGAGGAGCGAAGTGATAGTCGTCGATTGACCAGCTCATCCCAGCTGGGGCAATGGTACCTCGATTGAGAACTCAGTCCCGCACTGGCACTTGACCCTCGCAGACCAGCGTTTTGGCAACGGGACCTCGAGCTTCTCGTAGCACTCTGAAACACTCTCCTCTATCTTTGCAATCAGAGTGACATAAGCACTTGCGAGCCTGGTCACCTCCTCTGCAAAGTCGAGGTCAGAGAAGTAGAGATAGGGCCTGCCGCATGTGGGACAGGCTGAGAACAACACATGGGTCCTGTCACCACACTTGTCGCAGGTGAACTCAGTCTGGCAGATACGAGGAGCAGGATGTGTGTTTACATCTTGGGTGAGCGCATTCCCGCAGATGGCACAGAAGTAGCGCAGAGTCTGCTTTGTCATTGCGTGCTCACTGCACAGAGTAAGATATAGGTATAGTGATGGGCAAACTGACCCGGTCGCGCTGTAGAGCACGGACAGCTACGACAGCGGAGGCACGCTCTGTCACATCATAGTGCGGCATGACCCCGCCCCTCTCGGATTCACCATTCCGTTCGAATCTGATGAAAAAGACCTGCACTCATCCAGGATGTCACCGAACACCCTGCAGAAGTACTTGGCCGCTTCGGTGAGACCGGACCGGCCTCTTTCCGTCAGGGCATACACCACTTCTCGTCCTATCGTGGTTCCCTCAATCAGTCCCTTCTGCTTCATCTCCTTTAGAGCTGGATAGATTGTGCCTGGCGTCGGTTTCGTTCCCCGACGTCGCTCAATCCGCTCGGCGATCTGCTGACCACTGAGGTTTCCCTTCCGGAGCTCCCACAGGATCTGAAACGTCAGGAGACCTCTCATGTCACAGCAACCAGCAGGACAGCATCTGTTGTCGTCTGGCATTGTGCATAGTATTGGTCATCCGATAGACTTAACTGTACTGCCCCACTTATTGGGCGTACAATATTACGAGCATGATGAAGATGAGGAAACGAGTGAGCCAGATGTCGGAAGACGAGGTCAAGATGGAGATAAGGAAGAGGTATGCCAAGGTAGCACGGCACCAGCTCGAACGGGAAGACTCCGCCGCATGTTGTGGGGCTGGTGGCGAAGCAGATAGCGTCGAGACCAGCTCTTGCGGATGCAGTGCCACGGCGCAGTTCAAGACACTTCTTGAGTCGATTGGTTATCCTGTCAGCGACCTGCCCTCATTCTTCACGGAGTCATTTGCAGGTTGTGGAAACCCGGTCGCAATCGCTGAGCTGAGAGAGGGCGACACGGTTCTCGACCTAGGCAGTGGAGCAGGCCTTGACGCATTTATCGCCGCTAAGAAGGTCGGTCCGAATGGGCGCGTGATTGGCATAGACATGACACCGGAGATGGTCGAGAAAGCCAATACTAATGCCGCGCGCGTGGGGGCCTCCAACCTAGAATTCAGACTCGGAGAAGTAGAGAGTCTGCCAATAGAGGATGACTCCGTCGACGTTGTCATTAGCAATTGCGTCATCAACCTCGTACCAGACAAGACTCGTGTGTTTCGAGAGGCCTTTCGCGTTCTTAGAATGGGTGGAAGGCTTGTAGTCTCGGACATCATCCTTGAGAGACCGCTCAATGATGCCGTTCGTGATAACATAGACGCATACACCGCCTGCATCAGTGGGGCCATTCTGGAATCGGAGTATCTGAAGATCATCGCAGATGCAGGATTCCGAGACATCAGGACCATGTCGAAGCATCCATACGGGCCGGCAGCGAGTGTCATAATACGGGCAATGAAATGAGGAGATGTCCACGCACGACCTCTGCCAATAGGATGCGCAGACGTACCGAGAAGTGAGAACAGGAATAAGAGTACTCTGTACCCAGCCATGAGTCAGATGGAAGCATGACAGACCTGCGGAAACTGACCTCAGCTGAGAGCTAATGCCCATGACATGAAGAGCTCCACCAAGAACTGCCTGCCACTAGCTACCGTGGGAGTGACTGTCGCAGACCCCACAGACGAGACGCCCATGCCTTCTCAGGTTGTGGCTCATCATTCATAGCCCGCGAGTGGTCGCAGTTCTTATTAGGGTGTACGGTGTAGAATATGGTCAAACACACAACTGTGGCTGTGCGGGTGAAGTCAGATGAATCGAGAGGGGTTTCGAACTCATACTCTATTTGTCGTCCTTGTGACTATCTCGCTCCTGATATGCTCCATACCGCGGTCAGCTGCAGTGGAGCTGGGGGTATCGCCCACAGCCTCAGAGTCCGAGTACCAAGGAGTGGGACCATCTATCGACACACTAACATTCAACGTCATACCCGGGATTGAACAAAAGATCGAGGCACTGGTCAATGATGAGATTGACATCATCGGATCTGAAGTCTACCCCGCCTATCTTCCCACCCTTGAGGCGGCAGAGAATGTCGAGGTTGAGAAGAGTCCGAGAAACGGCTGCGGCCAGATGATTATCAATTGTGCGAAGTACCCATTGAACATCACAGCTTTCAGACGTGCACTGGCCTTTGCGGTGGACAAGCACAGGATTTCTGAAGACGTCTGGGACGGGTTAGCACAACCGCAGGACAGCTGTGTCCCATCAGGAAACCCGTGGAGCTCCGAAGGTAAGCTGGGATACGACTACTATCAGGCAAATGCCTTGCGCGGAAACCAAATCCTTGACGCTGCTGGTTTTGTCGATCTTGACTCGGATGGCATCAGGGAGGCACCCAACGGTTCGGAGTTCAGTGTAGTGATTGAGTGTGCATCGTCCTCCGACGTCGCTATCGAGACTGGTGCGATTGTGGCAGAGGCTCTCCAGGCCCTCCACATAGACGCGACATCGATGGCGGTCGACTTCTACGATTACCTCGACCGGCTGTACATCCACGGAGACTTTGACATGTGCTTCATTGGAAAGAGCTTCAACGACTTTGACGTTGATTGGCTTGCATACGAGTACTGGAGTGAGTACGCAGACGAACCCTACTACAACTTCCCAATGTTCAAGAACGCCAGCTATGACTCATGGCGCGACCAGCTGCTTCACTCAACTGACTATGA